>DAOUYU010000141.1 GCA_030673995.1 Candidatus Aminicenantota bacterium | reverse complement strand
CGGTCTGGCAGTTCCTTCACAAGAAGGTCAAGCCCCATGACGGAACTGTTTACAGGATAAGAAAGCTTGTGGGAGACAGCCAGCATTATGATAAATAATAGGAGGTTTTAAATGAAAAAGTCATATTCAGTGCATGAGTTTATTATCCAAGAGGGCGAGAGACCCGTCATCTTAATCTCCGAAGAGGAGAACGCGAAGATAGAGATCGACCTGCCGGAGTTCCATATCGAGTTTTTTATGCCGGAGGACATCCTGAGAGAATTGGCGGAGAAGGCTATAGAGTTCTTGGGTGAGAAGCAAGCGGAGACCCGAGACCAGGCCGAGAGCGAAGAGGTCCCCGTCCACGCAGAGGGATAGAAGGGAGGAGGGAGAGGAAGAGGAGGAGGACTGGCAATAAAAAGCATTAGCAGTTACTGCCAATGCTTTCAGGAAAAAAGGAGATGAAAGAGAATGAAATTATATCGAGCGTGGCTTAAAGTAGACGACTTCCAATGTTGTGATTATTTTTACGACGGCGTGATAGTTGATTTATTCAGGGACGGCGGGAAAACATACACGAAAGAAGAATACGGGTCCATGATAAAAAACTACGGAAAAGTGGAGCCTTGGGGCGAGGAGACATATATTGACGAGCTCTTTACTCTTGAAGAAATAAAAGAAATCTACAAGTATTTTAAGAGATACAACAGGACAACGATTCACCATGAAGAGGAATCCCTCCCCATAGAAAACAACCTAATGCCTCTTGGCATGATTCCGTGCGGTGGGGGGACTGAACCAATCTGGTTCTCAGAACATAAATCCTATTCATTGAGCTTCAATGTTAGGGGTATCTATACCTTAACTTGCGAAGACGACTTGAAAAAGAAAAAATACCCGCGGGACACAAGAGGAAAGATTGGCGTCAAGTATAGGGACATAAAAAGAGCTTGGAGAATAATCTGGCCAAA
Organism: Candidatus Aminicenantota bacterium; assembly: GCA_030673995.1. Classification (GTDB taxonomy): domain Bacteria; phylum Acidobacteriota; class Aminicenantia; order Aminicenantales; family Aminicenantaceae; genus JAGLWV01. Next base: position 3,781 of record DAOUYU010000141.1, on the reverse strand, counting down.
AAGCGAGGTGAAACCATGAGCAAGGAAAGGCTTATCAAAAATAATAAAAAAGGAGGTAATAAGAAATGGAAGCAATAGACCAAATAAGAAAAGTCGCAAGCCTGGTTGAAATCATAACAGAACATACCAAGCTAAAAAAGAAGGGTGAGAAGATAGTCGGCAAGTGTCCTTTCTGCGAAGAAAATACATTTTTTGTTGACAAGAAAAAACAGCTATTTCATTGCTATAGTTGCGGCGCAGGTGGAGATGTGTTCACATTTATCATGGAGAAACTTAAGAAAAGTTTCCCGGCAGCATTGAGATGGCTACAAGAGAAATATGGACTGGAATTAGAGACGCAGAACGTAGATTATGACAACCTGTTAAGGAGAGTGCAGAGAAAAGTAAAGACATTCAAAGTTAGTTTTGACGCATGGATGGGAGAGGGAATCAATGATAAAAAATTGATCTACGTGATGACACAATTTATTAGCGACCTTGAAAACATAGACGATGATGATCCAGAGATTCCCTTTTAGGTGAAACCATGAATGAAGAAAAATGCAGACTCTGTAAAAAGCCTCTCCCCAAAGTCGCACTGGCCTTTAGCAATAGGGTAGCTATAGAAGAAGGCTGGTGCTGCTGGATGTGCATGATCTCGGACCTGGGAGACAAGAAGGCCTACCAGGTGCTGAGCAATAAAGCCAGGGAGAACAGAGAGAAAAGGAGGTGATAAGGAATGAGCGAAGAAATTGACGACAGAACTCTTGAAGAAGCCTGGCTTGACCAGGAAGAAAATATAATGAGGGTTAAAAGATTGAGATATTTAGGCTATTCGAATGAAGAGATAAAAAAAATCAAGACTGAAGAAGAGGCAGATAAAATTATTGAAAGAGCAAAAAAAGAGGAGGTGAAGTGAGGGAATTCACCAAAGAAGAGATAAGCCTGTGTAAACAGATAGCGGATAAGCATAGGAAGCCGATTAAAGCTGGCGATTATTTGTATCATACATATACAGGTTGTGTTCGATTTTATGTCGAAGGGTTGAGCAACATAGGCACCATTCCAAGAATTGAAGAGTTGAAAAAAGTGAAACCAATAACCGCACATTATGCCATCCCCCTCTGGACTATATCCGACTGCCTGGAATGGCTGATGACGAAAGGTACAGATTGTGGAGTTTTTTATGATTTCAAAGATGAAATATGGAAGGGATATTTAACGATAATAGACCAAAATATTATTGATACTAAAGGCAAAACTCCACTCGAAGCCTGCCTGAGAGCTGTATTAGCCGTACTTGAGGAGTCCAAATGAGCAAAACAACCGATAAGCTGAAGAAGGGGGAACTTTATAAAGCATTTGAAAAATATAATACTCAAATTCAAGCTATTTTGTTTTTAGACCCACTGGATTCCAAAGAAAGCTATCATAAAATTGACGAGGCCCTTGAAGTTCTTCATAGGCGAATGGAAGAGTTAATCAAACAGAAGCCAGGAGTTACGAAGGAGTGGATAGAGGAGAAGGCACAAGAAGTGATGTTTATTGTTGATGATGAAACTACTACATGGAGTCGCAAAGTATTAAATGTACGAAACTTCATCCGTTCACTCGTTGAGAATATCTCCGCAAAGAAGGCTACTGTTACGGAGGAGTTTGTGGAGAAGTGGACTGATAAATTTGATGGCTTTGCTCAACAAGGACTAATAATAGATATAGGTTTATTAAAACAAATGCTCAAAGAGGCTGAGGTGAGGGTGAAAGGAAAGAAATGAATCCGAATCCAGGCCAGAATATAGCGAATTTAGGCGGTTTTCATATATGAAACCAGTAGGAAACGCATCCAAGTCCATGCTAGACCATGCACTGATCAAGCCACGCCTTATGGACGCCGTCCACAAACGGCGCTTAGAATCGCTCTCATCGACAAATATCGAATATAGGTTGGAGAGGGAATAATGTTCTACCTGCTTTTCCGATACTTGAGAGGAGAACACGAGAAAGATTATCGGGGCTTCAGATCAAGAGAGGAGCTGATTAAGTTCATCGAGGAAGAAAGGAATGAGATCAAGATCAACAGGATAATCGAAGCGAAGAGAGAGTTCAAATTCGACTGGATGCTCGGACTTGATGAGACCTCCACGCCGATCCCTCGAGGACTGGGCAGGAAGAAAAAGGAGAAAGTTGAAGCAGAGAAACTCGAATTGGAGCAGCTAGACAATGAAGAATTCGATGAGGAAGAGATCGAAGAAGATGAAACTACAGGAAGAGAGACGGAAGAGGAAAGAACCGGTTTTGAGGATGAGCCTAAAGGGGAGTTCTGGCAGCTCGAGACCAGGACGGACAGCCAGGGCCGGAAGGAGAGGATGTGCTGGAATCCGAACTGCAAGAAATGGTTCGTCGTCGAATACAAGGGTCAGCACTACTGCCGGGATATCTGCAGGAATCAACACCGAAAAAGAGTGGAGGCTCTTTGATAAAGAAAGATGAATGATTTCGCCATAAAAAAAAGGCTGACAAGGGCCAAAGAAAAGGCCAAGATCGACTTGGCCAAGAATGGGTATAAGATAATTCTCTCCGACAACAAGATATTCTGCTTTTTGGCTGTGAGAAAAAAAGAAATAAGAATGGTGAAAGTGGTGGTGGATGACATAAGCGAAGAAGAAATAAGGATTATCAGGGAATTCGAATCCCCGGTGAACTGCACGAAAGAGATATGGTATAGAGCGCCACATCAGAAAGACTTTGAGATAAGAGAAATTATATAATAGTTTGTCAAGAGGGTAATTTACCCGCTTTTTTCATGCCCCACCTAAAAACAACGGTAATAAAACCCCACCTTCCGTAAATCCCCAAAAAACAGGGCTTATCATATCTGTGATATGGCGAAGTTCATTCCTAAAAGGGTGATTTGTCATCACAGCCTCACCAAAGACAGCGGAACTGTCAGTTGGGGAGCTATCCGGCACTACCACACAAAAACATTGAAACGTCCCTACAAAGACATCGGATACCACGCAGGGGTTGAACTCGTCATGTCTGGCAGCGAACTCTACTACGAAATCCTGATGGGAAGGATGTGGACTGAGCGGGGAGCGCATTGCAGAGGACACAACCATGATTCGTTGAGCATCTGCTTCATCGGCAATTACGACAAAATTGCACCGAAGAAAGAGATGATAAAGATAGGTGCCAAGGTCATCGTGCTTTGGCTTGATCTCTTCGAACTCTCAATCAAAGACATTTATTCTCACCATAACTTCGATGCAAACAAAACGTGTCCGGGTTCGCTCTTCGACATGGAATATCTCTTAACTTGCGTAAGGAGATGTTATGACTAACTGGATAAAACGATATTGGATTTTACTTGTCATTGGTTTCGTCGTTCTCTTTTTTGTCATAGGTGGGATTGAAGGGCAGATAGGGAAATACAAAGCCATTAAGCAGATAAGAGCGAGTGACAAAGAGATAACATCGCTCAAGAAGAAAATAAAAGCATCGGGTACCAAAGCCGATGCAGCAATCGCACGTGCACGAACAGCGGAGGAACAGGCCAGAATAGAGAGGGCGGAAAAGGAAAAACACAAAGCCCGGGCGACCAAGATAGAAGAGGAGAAAAAAGAGCTTCGAGATAAAATCGCAACCCTTCCTCCTACGCAAATTGTTGTACATACCATAAAAATTTTACATGTCGGACCAGAAGAAATCACGCTCCGACCGCAGGGCGTCCTTTTCACACTGGTGGCAGCACGAAAAAATCTCGAATTCCTAAAAACATTCACGCTTGTTAAAAAGCAGTACT
>DAOUYU010000022.1 GCA_030673995.1 Candidatus Aminicenantota bacterium | reverse complement strand
AAGGGGGATAAAACAGGGCTTCTTCTGCCTCAAGTTCCTGTTGAAAACCACTGGTCAAGGGAAACATTCCTTCAACAAGCCTGTCTAAAAGCCGGGCTGCCGGAAAATGCATGGAAGACAGGAGCCGATATCTTCATTTTTGAAGCTGTTGTCTTTCATTAGAGCCACTTTATTTCTCAACTAAAATAAGCTAAAAATAAAGACCTGGCCCCTTCTTTTTGTTATAATAGATTGTAATCTTTGCCTTTAGGTTGGAATAATGCCTCTTTATGAATATAGATGTCGAAAATGCAAATCCGTTCTTGAAGTCTTGCAGAAGCTCAATGAACCCCCCTTAAAAAAATGCCCTGCATGTGAAGGGCCACTAGAAAAAATCATCTCTTCTCCAGCCATTCAATTCAAGGGCAGCGGTTGGTATGTCACCGATTACACCAAAAAGAAAGAACCGGAAATGAAAGAAAAGCCCAAAGAAAAACCGAAAAGTGAAAAAAAGGAAGTTGTGAAGAAGAAAAAAGAATCTTCCACTTAAAAATGAAGATCGTAATTCGAGTACCCAATTGGATAGGGGATTCTATCCTTGCCATACCTGCTATCGAAAGTATAAGCAGAAATTATTCTGGCGCTCAAATTTGGGTCGTTACAAAAGGCTGGGCAAAAGATTTATTCAACTCTTATGCCTTCATAAAGGGAGTCATTCCTCTTTCTGAAACGAACAATGATCTCAAAAACCTGAATACCTCAGCTCAAAGACTAAAAAAGCTCCATTTTGATGCAGGTGTTCTCTTGACTAACTCATTCGTTTCGGCTTTCCTTTTCTATCTTGCCAAGATTCCCCAGAGATGGGGATACTCTAGGGACGGACGTGGTATCCTTTTGACCAAAAGCGTGGCTCTAAGGAAAGACAAAGGCTCCTCCCATCAGGTAAATTACTATCTAGACCTTATCCGTGGCCTGGGAATAAAAACTAATCCCCCTCAACTCTCTCTCCCCCTGACCCAGGAAGAAAAGCAAAAAGCCAGAGAAATGCTGCTCTCTTTACACATCGATTTAAAACAACACCTCATCATTCTCCATCCTGGTGCATCCTACGGGCCTGCTAAAAGATGGCCTGTCACAAAATATGCAGCGCTCGCTACTTTGCTTCAGGAGAGAAAAAAGGCAAATATTCTCCTTATCGGTTCCTCAGGGGATACCGAATTGGCGGAATCCATTGCATCCTCTATGACCAAAAAGCCTTTCAACCTAACAGGCAACACCAGTCTGCGCCTGCTCGCCGGGCTAATCAGCCAGGCTAATCTTTTCATTACTAATGACTCCGGGCCCATGCACATGGCAAACGCCTTGAAAATTCCGGTTGTCGCCATTTTCGGCCCGACAGATCCGAAAACTACAGGCCCTTTCCAGGAGCCGGCAATCGTCATCAAAAAAGACGCTCCCTGCTGGCCGTGCCGCTACAGAGAATGTCCTTTTGACCACAGATGCATGATAAACATTCATTCAGAAGAAGTTTTTCAGGCCTGCCAGCACTATTTATGATGAAAAAGAAGGCTGTTTTTATCGATAGAGACGGAACCATTAACAAAGATGTGGGATATCCTGATTCTTTCAGCGTGATAGAGATTTACCCCTATAGCTTTGAAGCTATAAGAAAAATAAACGAGATCGGGCTTCTAGCTGTAATTATAACCAACCAGTCCGGTGTGGGACGAGGGCTCATTGTTGAGAAGAATCTCCATGATATTCACCGGAAGCTAAGGGATTCTTTTGCCGAACGGAACGCTCATTTTGACGGTATCTATTACTGTCCTCACTACCTCCTCTCCTCCACTCCTCAATACAGAAAAGACTGCCACTGCCGCAAGCCCAACCCGGGGATGGCTCTTCAAGCTGCAGCGGATCTAAAGATCGACATGAAAAACTCTTATATGGTCGGAGACAAAGTGGAAGACATCCTCTTTGGACTGAACATCCAGGCCAAATCGATCCTGGTGCTTACAGGGTATGGACAAGAATCGCGCCAAAAGCTTAAAAAAAGGGGGATAAAGCCCGCCTATGTAGCTCAAAACCTTCTTGATGCTGTAAGCTGGATCGTTGAAGAAGAAAAAAATCCTGATATAAAATGATCAGATTCGAAAATATCCTGGAAAAAGTCTCCTCTTCTTATCACGAAAAGGATATAACTCTTCTAAAAAAAGCTTATGTCTTTGCAGCACAGGCCCACAAAGGGCAAACCAGACGTTCCGGAGAACCCTATTTGAGCCACGCCTTGGAAGTTTCAAACATGCTGGCAGACATGAAGTTGGATAAAACATCTTTAGCAGCAGGCCTTTTACATGATGTTCTAGAAGATACCGACGTGACAGCCGTTGAGCTTTTGGATGCCTTTGGAAAGGAAATCACTCACTTGGTTGAGGGGGTCACCAAAATCAGCCGTGTTCAGGTGTCTTCACCAGTAACGAGGCAGGCAGAAAGCATACGGAAAATCATCCTTACCATGACAGATGACTTAAGAGTCATCTTTATTAAACTGGCCGACAGAATTCATAATTTAAAAACTTTAAAATATTTACCTGAAAGCAAACAAAAAAAAATTGCCAGGGAGACTCTGGAGATATATGTCCCTATCGCCAACAGACTTGGGATGGGACGAATAAAGGCTGAGCTGGAAGATCTTTCATTTCGTTATGTGGAACCGGACAATTACTTTAAGGTGGCTTCACTGGTTGAGCCTAAACGTAAAAAGGCAGAAAAGGAGCTCAAGAAAACCAAAAGGATTCTTGGAAATATGATGGAAAAAAACCACATTCCAGCGGAAATATCCTTTAGAATAAAAAGGCTCTTCAGCCTTTACGCTAAAATGAGAAGGCAAAATACCGAATTCGAACAAGTTTATGACTTCATGGCCTTAAGATTGATAGCTGATTCAGCACAAGGCTGCTACACTGCTCTTGGCCTGATTCATCAGAAATGGCCCCATCTCCCCCATCGATTCAGGGACTTTATAGCGATGCCCAAGCCTAATCTCTATCAATCTCTCCATACAACGATCATCAATGAAAACAAACAGACGGTTGAAATTCAAATCAGGACACATGATATGCATAACCTGGCAGAAAACGGAATTGCCGCCCACTGGAAATACAAAGAACCAGACCGCCACCATCTCATGAAAGAGGATAAGAGGCTGAAGTGGCTGAGAGAGATGGTTGAGCTTTATAAAGATCAAAAGAGCCCCCAGGAATTCTTGAAGAGCCTGAAAACAAACCTCCTCCCAGAAGAAGTTTATATTTTCACTCCAAAAAGAGAGGGAGTGCCCTTGCCTCTTGGTGCTTCAGCCCTTGATTTTGCTTTTAGGATTCATTCCGAAATAGGCCTACACTGTTCCTCTGCAATAATTAACGGAGAGATTGCCCCCTTGAAGACAATCTTGAAGACCGGGGATATCGTTGAGATTATAACCTCACCTGAAAAAACTCCTCGCAGAGACTGGCTGAAGATCGCGTTCACTTCAACCGCAAGACATCAGATAAAACGCTGGCTGAACTTACAAGAAAAAATAAAACATACTGCTCTTGGAAAAAGGCTGTGGGAAAAAGAGATCAAGAAGCGTCGAATCCCTTCCGCACGGCTAAAGGGAGGGAGTCTTCTTAAGCGATTTTTATCCGTGACAAACTTCAGGGTCAAAAAGATGGACGATTTTCACGCTCTTATAGGATCTGGGAAAATCGTTCTTGATGAGAAATTTATGGAAAAACTTCTGCCTCTTGAACAATCTGAAAAGAAAAAAGAACCGTTCCTAAAAAATATTGTCCCCAAAGCGATAAAAAAGACAGAATCAGCTATTCAAGTCAAAGGAGTAAAATTAGCCAACTGCTGTTCGCCCATAAGAGGAGAACCTATCACAGGATACATAACCTCTGGAAAGGGAATAACAGTACACTCATTGCGGTGCCCCCTTGTTTCAAGGGAAATCCTGAAGTATGATCGCATGTTTGAGGTTACCTGGGAGGACATACCAGCTGGACGCTATAAGGGAAAAGTCTTGATAAAGAGCGAAGATTCTCCTGGTGTTTTAGCCAAGTTGACTTCTGCAATCGCTCAACTCGAGGGTAATATCACTAAGGCTGAAGTCAAAACGTTCGAGGACATGAAAGCCAAAATAAAACTGACCCTTGTCATCCGAGATCTTAAACATTTTGAGGCGATTATAAAAAACATTTCAGCTATAAAAGAGATTGCTTCTGTAGAAAGAATTTGAAGGAAATTAGCCTGGATTATTCACGAGTCGAGATTGCTACAGATGCGAGGCGTCGGCCCATGAAGCTGTGGTAGCCCACCGCGAATGGGTCGTAACGAAGCAGATGTGGTAAGATCGGCTCGCCCGAAGGGTAAAAAATGCCGACATTTGATAGAAATATTTCAACAAACAAAGGGGTAGTCCCAATTTACTGAAGACCAGGCTATAATGTTATTATTATTGAAGATATATGAAGGTGCCGGCAGTTTTTATGAATAATTCAGGTTAGAGGGCCTTAGTAACTTTCCCCGATCGGAGACATCTTGTACAAACCCATATCCGCCTCACTCCTGACTTTGTTTTAGCTTTAGTACGCTGTAAATTCGGCTTCCATTTCTTCTTGGATGCCTTATGGGAATGACTCACGCTATGCCCAAAAAGAGGTCCTTTTCCACAAATCTCACAGGTTTTCGGCATTTTCCTACTCTTCTTAAAGAAACTATTTATAACATATTCTGAGATAAAATCCAAACACTATGTGTTTAATAGATTCCTTCTTCGCTTAAAGGCTTCCAGAGTATTCCTCATGAGCATGGCTACGGTCAAAGGTCCAACCCCGCGCGGAACCGGAGTTAAATACTCTGCTTTTTCTATGACCTGCGGATGAACATCACCGATGAGTGTATAACCTTTTTCTTCGATGTTCTTTTCCCTCTTTTCATCCTTTCCAAATAACTCTTCCATTTTAGACTTGTCTGCAAGATAGTTCATACCCACATCCACTACTACAGCGCCTGGTTTCACAAATTCTGGAGTAATAAAGGCCCCCCGGCCTATCGCAGCAATAAGAATGTCTGCCTCCGAAGTCACCCGGGGCAAGTCCTTTGTTTTGGAATGGCATATGGTGACGGTTCCATTTTCATTGGTCATCATGGCCGCCAATGGTTTCCCAACGATCAAACTTCTCCCCACGATAACCACTCTTTTCCCTTCAATTGGAATATTTCTAAACTTTAAAAGCTCAAGTATCCCCAACGGTGTACAGGGTTTCAAGCCGTTCTGATTCATCAACAAATTTCCCAGGTTGGACGGGTGAAACCCGTCCACATCCTTCTCTGGCGGGATAGAGGTGATAATCTCATGACTATTGAGAGCGGAGGGCAAAGGGAGCTGGACCAGAATGCCATCAACATCTTCTCTTTGGCCCAACTCCTCTATTTTAGATCTCAAAAAATAAGCTTCTGTATCTTCCGGAAAATTGAGGATTTCTGATCGCATGCCCAATTTCTCTGAGTTTCTTTTCTTTGTACGCAAATAAACTTTGGAAGCCTTGTTCTCTCCTACCAGAATCGCCACCAAGCCTGGAACTTGCTCCTTCTTCTTCTGGAAACACTCCACTTCTTCCTTCACTTCTTCTTTTATCTTGTCTGCCAAGGTTCTTCCTTCAAGCCAGCTGCCCATATTTTTCTCCTTAATATCTTTTGTGTCGCTACGGCAATCTCAACTCATGAATAATCCAGGCTATCAGCCATGAGCTTTCTTTTTTTATTATACATGTGTCCCCTTTTTATGACAACAGGATTTCCTCTTTCCCCATATCTTTCCCTTTTTAATTTGGTACAAAATTTGCATGAAAATTGAGTTCGCTTGACGGACAGGCTAAAAAGCAGTAATTTAAAGGATAGTGGCTGAAAATGTTTAACAAAATGACAACGACACTTCTATCCCTTGCCCTCCTTGCCATTTTTTTTTCAAGTTGCAGCCAATCGATATTGGATAAACAAATCCAGTTCGGTATTCAGTCCGCACAGAGAGATCTGTGGGATGAGGCCATTTTCCGCTGGAAAAAAGCTGTCCTTTCCAACCCAAAAGCCGCTGCCCCGCACAACAATCTAGCCGTTGCTTACGAGACAAAGGGCCTTTGGCAAGAGGCAAAAAAAGAATATGAAATCGCTTTAAAACTCGATCCTAAAAACTCCCATATACAAGATAATTATGAAAAATTTAAGAAGAATCATGAACTTATCGATAATGCCAAAAAAGATAAAAAAAAGTAGAGTAGCGCTGCTCTTGGCGCTTTTACTTTTTACCTCCTGTGTGTCCGAAAGCCAGTTGAACATAAGGATCGAAGCCCCCGGTAAGATTGTCCTTGATTTAGACCGTTTTAGCGAAATTTTTGTCACTGATTTTCTGATCAAGAATCAAGCCAAGGGCCTCGACCTGAATACAGAAATTGTAGACTATTTCTCATCTGAGCTGGAAAATAATTTCAAAGGAAAGATTTCAACAAAAAAAATTACCATGGAAAAAGAAGAAGTCTTCAAAAACGAAGATTTCTGGAAAAATCTATCCGCTGACAAGGAAAAGACTCTTCTTCTCACCGGAAGCATCCAGTACAAAGAGGAGGTCCGGAAATCTATCCTAGGAAAGAAGAAAAAGGATTCTGAAGATCCCTTCCAGCCAGAAAAGACCCTGGCTGAACGAAGATTTTATCTCCTGAACCTTGACCTTTACCTCATCGACGGCAAAACAGGGAAAGCTTTATATAAGAAGAGCTTCAAGGAATCAAGAAACTACGAAAATCCAGAACAAACGGCCTATTTTGCCTTCTTTGATCTCATAAAAGCCGTGAAAGAAAAGATTTTCAGAGATCTTTTGGGTGAGAGAAGAATTCAGCAAAGATATCTCATTATTCGCTAAAAGGAGAATCCCTATGAAACATTACATAAAATATCTCTTTTTTCTTCTGTTCCTCATCCTCTGGGTTCCCCTGAGCCTTGCCCAGTCCTACTATTTCCCTTATTACGGGAAGAACAAGGTCCTCTTTGAAAAATTCGACTGGAACAGTTACAAAACCGACCATTTCAATATTTTCCATTACATTGATAATCCTCAAATCTTAAAATATATCGCCGAGATGTCTGAAAGCGCCTATCAAAAAATAAGCCAGTCCGTCAAACACGCGCTTTCTGCACCCGTTCCCCTCATTTATTACAAGACCTACACAGACTTTGAGCAGACAAACCTTTTGCCAGCCTCAGAAGGAATCCTGGGAGTCTCGGAGCCAATCCTCTACCGTGTTATCATCTACGGAGACATGCCCCTGGAAGAGATTCAAGATCTTATCGAACACGAGCTCTCCCATATTTTCCAATTTGATCTGCTCTTTGGAAGCCCGGGCGGGGCAGCGACTTCTATGCGTTATCCCGCGGGCTGGATTATGGAAGGCTGGGCCGAGTATAACACCGAGGCCTGGTCCTACTGGTCGTTGTTAATTGTCAGAGATGCTGTCCTCAACGACCGAATCCCGGAGCTTTCCCAATCAGGCTCCATCTTCTCTCGCTATCCTTTACCCCGTCCTCCAAGTTATGATTTTGGCCATGCCATTTTTGATTTTATCGAATCGAAATTCGGAAAAACAGGGATAAGGGAGTTCTGGCACTCTTTGAAGCGCTCCCCTTCACCCATTATTGGAAGGAGAAATCCTGTCCAAAAAACCTTCAATATGAAGTATAAAGAGTTCAACCATGAATTTAAAAAATACCTGCGCAACCGTTTCAAGAAATTTCTACCAAGGGAGAATCCAGAGAACTACAGTATTGCTCTTGGCCCTGAATTTCCGCTGAATCCGTATTACTTCTCTCTCTCACATGACGTATCTCCTTCAGGAGAGATCGTTGCTGTCTTGACTGTAAACGCAAGGGACAATGACTACGATATCCTCCTTATCTCAACCAAAGATGGCTCTGTGATCAAAAATTTAACAAAGGGTTACACTCTCAAGTACGAATACATCAGATATGACATCAACCCTTCAAAAGGAAAAGACATCACCTGGTCCACTGATGGAGACAGAATCGCTTTCTTCGCCCGCTCCGGTCAGAAATATTCTCTTTTGATACTCGATCCCATAACCGGAAAAACACAGAAAAAAATCAACATTCCCTTTGACCAGCCCTCCTCTCCCTGCTTCTCTCCCGAAGGAGAAGATCTTCTCTTTACAGCTTTTCATGAGGGAATCCATGACATCTTCAAGGTCAATCTGTCAACTGAAAAATTCCTCAATTTGACCGAAGATGACCTGTTCGAGAAAGCCCCCGCGATATCCCCGGATGGGCATCAGGTGGCCTATACCATTCGCCTGGATGCCTATGACAAGCTCTTCCTCTCTCCTTTGAATAATTTAAAAAAAAAGACACAACTGACATTTGGCAAAGGAAATACAATCACACCCCATTTTTCCTTTGATTCCAAAGAATTATATTTTTCCGGCGACATGCGGGAAGCCTTTAACATTTACTCCCTGCATCTTGAGACCGGGGAACTCAAGCGTTACACAGATGTAAGGACCGGCAATTTTCTCCCTATCCCTGATCCCAAGGGTCAGAAAACGATCATTTTTGGCTCTTTTAACAAGGGGGCCATCCAGCTTTTTAGGAGTGAGCTTGAAGGGGAGGTTGAAAAAACGATAACCTTTACTGAAAAACCACTGGAAAAATTCAAGCGGTTCGAGCCTCTTATCTCTCTAGACATAAATAAGGAGAAAATCAAGCCTTATAAAGGCATGGGCAAACTGTATCTCATGGGAAGACCGCCAGTCGACACCTTTATTTCCTCTGACGGGTCCATATACGGAGGCTCCTCTATCCGTTTCTCCGACCTGTTGGGTGACTATATCTTCTCTCTCCAGGCTTATCAGGTCAGGAATTTCCGGTCGTACGACTTCGCATACATTAATCAAAAAAGAAGGCTCCAGTTCATGCTGAGAGCCTATCATTACACCCTGTTTTATTACAATCCTTACCTCTATTATGATCCTCTTTACTCCAGTTTCTTGAATTACAGGGATGCCCTGGCCACAAGGAAAATTACAGGAGTTAACCTCTCTGCCTATTACGCTTTTAATTTATATTACAGAGCGTCTGCATCTCTCTCATATAACAATTACGCAGAAGAATATTACGATCCTACCATTACTATCTCAAGAGGCCCTTCCCAGCAGTTCTTGAATGGAAACCTGCTTTCTGCCTCCTTTTCCATTATCGGGGAAACCACGCGCTTTAAGTTTCCCTACGGGCCGATCTCCGGAAACACTTTCGCTCTCTCCTTCTCCCAGGCCCTCCCCATATCAGGCGCCTTTATACAGAACACGACTCTTGAAGCAGACTATCGACACTATCTTTCGCTCGGTTCAAGCACTCTTCTGGCGTTTCGCTTTAATGCCTTTGCCAGCCGGGGAAAGAATCCTTTTATATTTTACTATGGAGGGAACAACCAGGTCCGCTCTATGGACTTTTACAGTATTATTGGCAACGAGATGTGGTTTTCGAACCTCGAATTCAGGTTCCCCCTCGTAAACGCGGCCTCGACGCTCATCGGCCAGATAGGCCCTATCCGGGGAACCCTTTTCTTCGATATTACTCGGGCAAGAACCAAAGGGTTTCCAGCTAAAATGGTAACTTTTATCGAGTTCGATCCGGACGATCCATCACGGCCTCTCTTTAAAGTTTCAGATGCTATTGGTTCTTACGGCTACGGATTTGAATTCTTCTTCCTCGGTCTTCCCATACATCTCGAATTTGCCAGAATGCTCGACTGGGAAGATATGTCTCAGCCTTTTAAGTTTAATGCATGGGGTAAATTTAGAACGGTATTCTGGATCGGGTACGATTTTTAAGAATTTAAAACAAAATTCTTGAAATCCATCGATGGGAGTGCTACTATAGCCTCGCCTTATCTTCCCTTCTAAACTAAACAAAGAAGGTTTTTCCACATGTGTGGATAAACCTGTGGAAATCTAAGCCGTAAAAATGGAACCTGAAGACAAACTCAACCCCTGGCTTCAAATCATGAACTCCCTCCAAAAAGACATTGATAAGAACAGCTACGAAACCTGGTTTGAACCAACCTCTTATATAGGAAAAGAGGCAGATTCCCTGTATATAAAAGTTCCTAATTCATATTTTAAAGATTGGCTGTCCTTTCATTATTCAAGCCTTATAAGCAGACGTTCGAAGGAGGCTCTAGGAAAAGTTTTTGATATCAAATATATTTTCGACGAGACCCCCTCACCTTTTATGAGACGCTCCCCACATGAAAGAAAAACAAAACAAGAAATGCTTCTTAATCCTAACCTGAATCCGAATTACACCTTTGAAAATTTCGTTGTAGGATCCTGCAACCAATTTGCTCAGGCGGCCACGTCAGCGGTGGCCAAAAATCCTGCCAAATCTTACAATCCACTCTATCTTTACGGCGGAGCAGGCTTAGGAAAGACGCACTTAATGAATGCTATCGGACATTTCATTCTTCGTAATAGCGGTCGCGTGAAAATCTTATACATTACGACTGAACAATTCATGAATGACCTGATCAACCACCTCCAATACGGCAAGATTCTCGATTTTCGTCAGAAATACAGAAGTGTCGATGTCCTCCTAATGGACGATATCCATTACATTTCCGGGAAAGAGCGGACAAAGGAGGAATTCTTTCATACTTTTAATCACCTCTACGACAGCCAGAAACAGATCGTGATCTCCAGTGATTGTTCTCCTAACGAAATTCCTAATCTTGAAGAGAGGTTTCGCTCTCGTTTCGAGTGGGGATTGATCGCGGACTTGAAACCTCCGGACATCGAAACAAGAATTGCAATTCTGAAGAAAAAATCAGAGCTGGAAGGAGTCGTCCTCCCAGAGAGTGTTACGCTCTATATTGCAGATAAGGTTCAATCAAACATACGGGTTCTAGAAGGATATTTGCGCCGGGTGATTGCATATGCTTCTTTGAAAGGCGAAAAAATCGATATAGACTTGACTAAAGAAGCCTTAAAAGGTCTCCTGGATTCCTCTTTGAGTGTAATAACTGTTGAAAAGATCCAGAAGATAGTCTGCCATAAAATGAAAATAAAGCTCCCGCAGCTTAAATCGAAAAATAATTCGCCTGAAGTAGCTTTTCCCCGTCAAATAGCCATGTATCTTTCGAAAGAGTTAACAAAAAATTCCCTCTCTGAAATAGGTAAAAAATTCGGTGGAAAACACCATACAACCGTGATTCACAGCATAAGAAAAATAGAAAAGCTGCGCATTAAAGATAAAGAATTCAACAAAGAAA
Organism: Candidatus Aminicenantota bacterium; assembly: GCA_030673995.1. Classification (GTDB taxonomy): domain Bacteria; phylum Acidobacteriota; class Aminicenantia; order Aminicenantales; family Aminicenantaceae; genus JAGLWV01. Next base: position 2,872 of record DAOUYU010000022.1, on the reverse strand, counting down.
TGAACACTTTTATTAGCCATATTCGATAATAAAATCAATGAGTTATAAATTATTTTCACATTTTAATTGATTTTATTTATTATATTATTTAATTTAATCATATATAAAAATACTATAAAGACATACTAAGAAAGGTGGAAAAATGAAATTCTCGACTAAAAAAGAAGATATTCTTAATGAACTTCAGCTCCTCCAAGGAATAGTTGAAAAGAGAACTACGATGCCAATCCTTGCTAATATCCTTATCGATGCTTCCAAAGACAGGGTAAATCTTATCGGTACTGATCTTGAAGTAGGGCTAAAAACACATTTCAAGGCAGATGTTGAAGAAGAAGGTTCTATAACACTGTCCGGAAAAAAGATTTTTGAAATTGTCAAATCCGTTCCTGACGGCAAGGAAATTACGTTTAAAGAAAAAGAAGAGCTAACTATGGAGATTAGATCAGGGAAGAGTGAGTTTAAAGTTCTCTGTTTGTCAAATGAGGACTATCCTCAGGTTCCGGAACCGAAATTCGAGAAAAAAATTGTAATTTCTTTAGATATATTTAAAGAAATGATTGATAAAGTTTACAATTCCATAACACAAGAACAAAGATATTATCTCAGCGGGGCCTTATTGATCCTTAGTGATAATTCTATGGAGCTGGTGAGTACAGACGGACATAGATTGGCGCATGCGTCAAAGACAATAGATAAAATGAAAATGGAAGAGGAAATAAGGACAATAATAGCTAAAAAGACCCTGAGTGAGATTAGAAAATTTGAGGGAGAATCGGTTGAATTTGACCTCGATGAAAACAATCTTTTTTTTAAGGTAGAGAATAGAACGCTGATATCAAGAATCATCGAAGGCAAATTTCCAAATTTTGAAGCAGTCATCCCGAAGGATAATCCAAACATACTTAAAGTCTCAAAAGACGAAATCACGAGTGCGATCAGGAGGGTTTCTTTATTTTCTACAGAGAGGTCAAGAGGAATAAAATTCAATGTTGGAAAAAACGAGATAAATCTTTTTTCATCCAATCCAGAGATAGGAGAGGCTAGAGATAAAGTTGATGCTGATTATAATGGTGAAGATGTAGAAATTGGGTTTAATTCCCAATATCTTCTTGATTTTCTCTCAACCGTTAAGGCAGAGACAATTCTATTTGAATTAAAAGATACAAACAGTTCAGTTTTGATAAAACCGGAAGTTGAGGAAGAAATCGATTATGTTTATGTTCTTATGCCTATGAAATTATAGGAAGAGAGGGGTCTTTTTTCTGTCAACAAAAGACAGAAAAAAAGAGACAGGAAAAAAAGGGGACAGGCTACTTTTTTTCTTAAAAAGTTGCCTGTCCCCTTTTTTTATCATAGCTGCTTTCATTTTTAATGATATCTATGATGACAGGATAAAGATGGGCATTGTCTTTTTTATGAAAATGCCGCCAGAGAGTAATCCCTGCTATTATAAGAAAAAGCAGCAGGCCGAAAAAACTCGTTTCTTGTGAGGAGAGAGGGAGAAGGGGAGATAATACATATCCGACTCCCATCCCCAGAAGAGAGGCAACGAGCAAAGAGCCAAAAAGAAGGATCAAAGCCATGTTATATTTCGTATCGGGGATTTCAACCTCGACTTCATCTCCTGAGCATGCATTCAAAGGATTTTTAACGGTGAGCAGACCTTTCGATTGATTATTTCCAGCACAGATGTTGCGCGCCGCGCATTTTTGGCAGGAATCCGTGAGGCATGCAACCTCGATCTGTGCCAGATCGTCTTTTGTGCTTACAACCCAGCCTTTATCCTTCATTATCCTTTTCCAGGCGACCAATAGCGCCTGTAGGGCATTTTTCAATAGCAGGAATTTTTTCAGGATCAATTTTTCTGTAATCGGTTATTACGGCCAAATTGTTTTCCATGATTATGGCATCAGGGCAGGCCCGTGCGCAGATTCCACAGGCGATACAAGCATTCTTGCAGGCTTTTCTGGAGGGTGCCCCCCTGTCTAAGGACCGACAAAAAACGATTATTTCTTGAGAAACGGGGTGAAGCTCAAAGAGGGTTCTCGGGCAAGCATCGACGCATTTTCCGCACGCCGTACACTTTTCCTCAATGACGATGGGAAGGCCTTCTTCTCCCATATAGATTGCATCAAATGGGCAGGCCCGGGCACAATCTCCAAAATGTAGACAGCCGTAGGAACATTGTTTATTCCCTCCGAGGAGGTGAGCGGCTAAGCAGGTAGAGATTCCCAGATAAACCCCCCGGTCTTTGGCTGCTTCATGGCTTCCACGACAGTGGAGGCGTGCAAGCTTTTTGATGATTTCACCAGCCTTGACTCCCAGGATTTCTGCAACCTGGTTTACGACTTCCTCCCCGCCAATAGGACAGCTATTTGGCTCTGCTTTTCCCTTTACCAGTGCCTCGGCGAAGGCGCGACAGCCAGAATAGCCACAGGCACCACAGTTAGCCTGAGGCAGTGCTGCGGTGATTTTTTCGATCTTTGGATCTTCATGTACTCTAAGCTTCCTGTATGCAAGAACGAGGCCGGTAGAGAAGAGAAAGCCGAGGCCTGCCATGGTTAAGATAGGAACCAAAACATCCATTATTTAATCATTCCTGAAAAGCCCATAAAAGCAAGGGCCATGATTCCGGCGATGATAAGGGCAATTCCAGCCCCCTTCAAGGCTTCCGGAATATCGGCCAGCTCGAGCTGCTCCCTGATTCCAGCCATGAGGACAATGGCTATTGTAAAGCCGATGCCTGCCCCGACTCCGAAGATCACTGTTTCTGCAAAGCCATATTCTTTTCTGGCTGCGATAATAGCCAATCCCATGATGGCACAGTTGGTAGTGATGAGGGGAAGGTAGATGCCCATTGCTTGGTAGAGGG
>DAOUYU010000091.1 GCA_030673995.1 Candidatus Aminicenantota bacterium | reverse complement strand
GATTTTCTGGCCAGACTCTGAGCTTCCGTGTGTAAAGAATTGCTTCCATGCCAGCGAAGGCACCAAAACAGGAAGACAAGAAATTTCTTCTTTTCATTTTACTAACACAAACGCAATTTACCTGAATAATCCAGGTTTATTAACATAACCGCAATTTACTAATACAGACGCAATTATTCCAGTGTCATCGCGTGGAGCTAAGCGACGCGGCGATCTCTTAGAAAAAAATGTCTTTTTAAGCGACTGTAAGGAGCGATCCTACACAACCTTGGAACCCGGGGGAATATCTTTATCAAAGAACGGAATAGAGGCTTTTCCCTCCACTTCCGCAGCCAGGAGCATTCCCTTGGATTCGATTCCCCGGATGACTGCCGGCTTCAGATTAACGATCATTATGACCTTCTTTCCCACCAGTTCCTCAGGAGAATAGGCATCGGCTACTCCTGCCACTATCGTTCGTGTTTCTGTTCCGATGTCGGCTTCCATCTTGATGAGCTTATCTGTACCTTCAACTTTTTCTGCTTTAAGAATTTCCCCGACTCGGAGGTCCATGCTTTTAAATTCATCAAAGGTGATGTATTCCATTTTTTCCTCCTTTTGAGATGAAACAGGCTGAGTTTTCTCTTCCTTTAAAAAATCTTTTAATGAAATCCTCGGAAAAAGAGGATAGGGTTTTTTTGTTATTTGGCCGAGCTTCAGGTTTTCGATTTTTAACCCTGAGAATGAAACATCGCTTATGGGTTTTTCTTCTCCAAGAAGATCCCAGATTTTTTCTGAAGAGTCAGGCATGACAGGATAGAGAAGACAGCTTATAACCCTGAGAGCTGCTGTAGCCTGGTATAGGATTCTTCCCAGCCTTTTCCTTTTGGACTCGTCTTTAGCCAATTTCCAGGGTTCGTTATCGGCCAGATATCTGTTGACCGACCTGATGTAAACCCAGATTTCTTCGAGTGCTTTATTGAGAGCATAATCTTCGTAGAATTTGAAAACTTTTTCTTTAAGTTCTTCGAATCTCAGACGGAGGTCTTTATCCTTTTTCCCTTCTTTGTCTATATCTTCGATTTTTCCGCTAAAAAAGTTCTGGATCATGGTCAGTGTGCGGTGGACCAGATTTCCCAGGTCATTGGCTAGATCAGAATTCACGCGGTGAATAAATCCTTCGTGGGAAAAGTTACCATCAAGGCCGATAGGGATTTCTCGCAGCAAAAAGTAGCGTAAGGGATCGGCTCCGAACGTTTTGAGAATAATATGGGGATCAAGCACATTGCCCTTGGATTTGGACATTTTTGTTTTATCTTTTAACCACCAGCCGTGTCCAAAGACAGTTTGGGGGAGTGGGAATTCTGCAGCCAGGAGAAATGCAGGCCAGAAAATCGCATGAAATCTCAGGATATCTTTTCCTATGAGATGAACAGTTGCCGGCCAGAATTTATTAAAATTCTCCATGTTCCAATCGTACCCTATTCCTGTCAGGTAATTGTGCAGTGCGTCAAACCAGACATAGATGGTGTGGTCGGAGTCATCCGGTACAGGAATTCCCCACTTGATCGTTGTTCGGGTGATGCTTAAGTCTTTCAGTCCTTGCTTGACGAAACTTACGACTTCATTCATTCGGCTTGAGGGGCGTACAAAATTGGGATTTTTAGCATAGAAATCAAGAAGGGGCTTCTGGTAGGCTGAAAGTTTAAAGTAATAGCAATCTTCAGAGACAATATTGGCTTTTGTGCCACAATCCGGGCAGATCTTGTATCCGCCTTTCTCCAGAGGAACATCATCGGCCAGGTAATGTTCATTCGAAACACAATACCATCCTTTATAGATTCCTTTGTAAATATCTCCCTTATCCTTGAGTTTGCGAAAAATCTTTTGTACGCCTTTTTCATGGAAGGATTCAGTCGTACGAATGAAAAAATCATAGGATATGTGGAGGGCCTTCCATAAATGCTTATATCTTTCTACCACCTGGTCTGCCAGTTCAATCGGCTGTAATCCCTTTTCTGTTGCTGCCTTTTCCACTTTCTGTCCATGCTCATCTGTTCCGGTGAGGAAGAAGACGTCCTTTCCCAGGAGCTTTTTATAGCGGGTGATGGTATCGGCAATAATGGTGGTGTATGCATGTCCTATATGAGGGACATCATTGACGTAGTAAATAGGGGTTGTGATGTAGAAAGCTTTCTTAGACTTCTCTGCCACCGAATATTCCTCCTTTGATCAAAGTCATGGCCTCTGCTCGTGTTTCACCGTGAGTGCGAAAGGAGCCTCTTACAGCCGATGTAACGGCTAGAGATTTTGGCTTTTTTGCTCCTCTCATGGACATACACATGTGTTCAGCCTCGATGACAACCATCACACCCAGAGGTTTAAGATGTTCCATAATGAGATCGGCAACCTGTTTGGTCAGCCTTTCCTGGACTTGCAGTCTACGAGAGAAGATATCGACAACCCTCGCAATTTTACTCAGTCCAACGATCCTTCCTCCCTTGGGAATATAAGCAATATGGGCGACTCCAGCAAAAGGGAGGAGGTGATGTTCGCACATCGAGTAAAGAGGGATGTTTTTGATGAGAACCATTTCATCATGCTTCTCTCCTTGAATCACCTGTAGTTGTTCGGAAGGATTTTCCATTATTCCTCCCAGGATTTCAGAAAACATTTGAGCAACCCTTTGAGGTGTTTCTTTCAGTCCTGGCCGTTTGGGGTCTTCACTGACACCCTCTATAATAAGCTTGACTCCTCTCTCGATCTTCTTAAGATCCACTTTGTTCTCCTTGATTTTTACAGGCATTGCCGGTTTTGGTCACCAAAATCAGGTGGTTTTTTCTCTATCCTCTCAAGAATTTTTATATGATTTATAGAATTCTCTAAGAACAAGCTGCATAATTTCTATAACGGGGAGCTTGCTCTTTTTTGCAAGCTTCAAACAATCTGAAAATTCAGGTTGAATATTGACTTCTTTTCCTTCGCAGTAGGAAACTTTAACCGCTATCTCTGAGTCAAGAACACGGATTTTCTTGAGCTTCCTTTCCAGGACTCGTCTTTCTACGGGAAAGTACCTCACACCTATAGAGCTTGTTTCTTTAAAGACAGTCTCGATAAGAGTATCTATTTTATCAATCTCAGCCAGTAGGGTCAATTTTGTGGCCAGTCTTCCTTTTTTCATTACCACTGGGGTGAAAAATATGTCCAGTGCTCCTTGAGAGAATGCCCTGTCAAAGAAAGATGCCAGGACCTGTGGGTTGGAATCATCGATATTGGCTTCGATGATGTAAACTTTTTTATCTGCATGGAATTCCCTTTTGTTTCCGTAGAAAGCTCTCAGAATGTTAGGAAAGTTGCGAAAGTTGCGAGCGCCTGCTCCACATCCGATTTTTTCATAAGAGATCTCAGGGAAAGGGCAATATTTTTTAGCCAGCGTCGATACAATGGCCGCTCCTGTCGGTGTGACAAGCTCTTCTTCTATCCAGGCTGAATATACGGGGATGTTTTTGCACAGCTCTGCCACTGCCGGGGGTGGAACAGGGAGGACACCATGGGATGTTTTAACCCATCCCTTGCCGAGATTCAAAGGCGAGGAGTAGAATTCACTTATGTCGAGGAAATCAGCCAGGAAACAGGTTCCTACGATATCCACTATCGCATCATCAGCGCCGGCTTCATGGAGATGAGTCTCGTGGAGTTTGCGTCCATGAACCTTTGCCTCAGCCTTAAAGAGTTTCTTGAAAATAGCCAGGGCGTTCTTTTTCACAGATGACGAGAACGGGCTTTTCTTTATAAGACTTTCAACATCAGACCATTTCCGGGAAACTGTCTTTTTTCTATTGACCAGAATATCCACCTTTAATCCTCGAAGGCTTGCCCTTTTGGTTTCCTTGATCCGGATATCCACAGGAAGCTTGAATTCAGCCATTTTTTCCTTGAACAGGGAGGGAGATACCCCTAAGTCGAGAAGGGCACCCAGGACCATATCTCCGCTCAGCCCGGATGAAGCATCAAAATATACATATTTCATCTCAGTTCATTCCTTCCTTAAGACATTCCTTTGAGTTCGTCGTCGATTAATGGCAGGATTTCCCCCGCTTTTCCTCTAAAGGAAAAATCGGCATACGAGGTGAGAGGGGTTGGGTCGATGTTGATTTCAACAACCTTTGCACCTGCTTCAGCAGCAGAAAGGGGAAGTGAGGCAGCCGGCTGGACAACTGCAGAGGTTCCGATGACAAACATCACTTCACAGCCAGAGCTCAGGAGAAAGGCATTGTGGAGAACGGCAGGATCAAGTGATTCTCCAAACCAGACAACGTGAGGCCTAAGAAGGGCTCCACACTTGGGGCACGATGGCGGAATGTTTTTTAAGGGAGTCTCAAAATTTTCTGATATTGTTCCTTCCTCTATACACCTCACCTTCCAGATATTGCCGTGGAGTTCCAGGATGTTTTCCGAGCCTGCTTTCTGGTGGAGTCCGTCAATGTTTTGGGTGATGAGTGAAACGCCTGGAAAAACTTTTTCCCATCGAGCCAGGATTTTATGGCCGGGATTGGGTTCTTTCGGGGAGATTATTCCCCGCCGCCAGTCATACCATTCCCAGACAAGCTGAGGATCCCGGCCGAAAGCTGTTGGAGTGGCCAGTTCCTCCGCACGATATTTTTTCCACAGGCCCTCCTCTCCGCGGAAAGTCGGAATGCCTGACTCCGCTGAAATCCCGGCTCCCGTTAAGACAGCCACACGCTTTGTGTTGTGGAGAATCTCAACAAGCGGCTTTATTTCCAGCTTTTCAGACATCTGTTTTCCTTATGCCCAATAGAATAGTCTTTTCCTCTTAAAAAATCAAAAAAATATCATTGTCTTGACTTGTTGTTTTTTAAATTATATATCAATAAACTCACTAACCTGGATTATTCAAAAAAGGAAAATTATCTCATGATCAAAGAAAAAATTCCTCAAGCCGAGATTGGAATCATAGGAGGAACCGGTCTTTATGAAATAGAGGGATTGACAAACATGGAGGAGGCAAAATTCGAAACCCCGCTAGGAAAACCTTCTGATGCATACATCCTGGGCTCGTTGGAGGGGAAAAGAGTTGCCTTTATCAGCCGGCACGGAAGAGGGCACCGGATTCTTCCCTTCGAGATAAATTACCGGGCTAATATCTATGGGTTTAAAATGCTCGGAGTAGAGAGGATTATTTCAGTAAATTCCGTGGGTTCGCTAAAGGAGGAAATAAAGCCCAGAGATATTGTTCTCTCTGACCAGTTTTTCGATCGGACAAAGAGAAAAAACTCGTTCTTTGGCGAAGGGATCGCTGCTCATGTCAGCTTTGCTCATCCTGTCTGCCCTGAGCTATTGACTGTCTTGTATAGAGCGGGAGAGGAACTTGGATTGAGAGTTCATAAGAGAGGCACTTACATCTGCATCGAAGGACCTTCTTTCTCCACAAAAGCCGAATCCAACATCTACCGCGCTTGGGGTTGCGATGTTATCGGAATGACGAGCGCCACTGAGGCAAAACTGTGCCGGGAGGCTGAAATATGTTATGCGACCATGAGTTTAGTCACTGACTATGATGTCTGGTCTGAAGGAGAGGAGCCTGTTACGGTAGAGATGGTCGTGGGCAATATGCGCCTGAATATCGATAACGCTAAAGCTATCATCAAAAAAGCTGTAGCCGCGCTTCCGATCAAGAGGAGCGGTGAATGTGAATGTGTGCACGCCATCAAGAATTGTATCGTTACGCAAATCGATTGTATTCCCAAAAAGAAAAAAGAAGACCTCAGGTATATTATAGGTAAATATTTGAAATAGAAGCTATTGAGAAAGCATGCTAATATGTTGATAACATGGATATTAATGAGATGAGTTTAGTAATAGTTGGCGCCTTTAACTTTGATACTATTGAAACTCCTTACGGTAGGAAGGAGCGGATCGTGGGAGGGTCAGGGCCGTATTGCAGCCTGGCTGCAAGTTTTTTTACCCAGCCAAAGACTGTAGGGATTGTAGGAGAAGATTTTCCGCAAGAGACGATTGAGTTCTTCAAGAGCAGAAAAATCGATACGCGTGGCCTTGAAGTCAAGCCTGGAAAGACTTTTCACTGGGAAGGGCGCTATGGCGAGGATCCCAATCAGAGGACAACGATCAAGACAGAATTGAATGTCTTTGAACATTTTAAACCTCAACTTCCTCAAGACTACAGGGAAGCTGATGTCGTATATCTGGCGAACCTCGATCCGGACTTCCAGGAGGGCATTCTTTCTCAAGTGAAAAAGCCTGTGCTGGTTGCACTGGACACCATCAACTTTTGGATCGAGAAAAAACCAGCTACACTTTTAAAGGGCTTAGAAGAGGTGGATATTCTTTTTGCCAATGATGAAGAGACAAAATTAATGGCCAAAGAGATAAATCTGCTCAAAGCCGGGAGAAAGCTTCTCCAACTGGGACCTTCACTCATTATCATCAAGAAGGGAGAGCATGGAGCACTGGTATTAGGAAAGGATTTTACCTTTGGTGTATTGGCTTATCCTTGTGAAGAAGTTGTTGATCCCACAGGTGCAGGAGATAGTTTTGCAGGAGGCTTTCTGGGCTATCTGGATAAAGTCAAGGCTTTTGACAGAGAGAGTGAAATACGCAAGGCTTCAGTTTACGGAAGTGTGCTTGCCTCGTTTGTCATTGAAGATTTTGGCATTGAGCGCTTCAAGTCTCTTTCTTTCCCGGAAATAGAAGAACGCTTTTCCTCTTTAAAAAAATTTGTTACTTTTTAGCCTGGATTATTCACGGGCCGAGATTGCTGTAGCGGTGAGGCAGATTAAAGATTTGACCCCTCTTCTATTAGGTTGAGCCAATGTCAAAATTATTAAATAGGTACATCCAATACAAAAAAAACCAGTCCATGGTTGATGATATTTTTTGTTCTAAGAAAATATTCAAAAAATTAACTTAAGGAGACTTTATAAAATGAATGAATTTCAACCCTTTGAACATGAAGTGAT
>DAOUYU010000048.1 GCA_030673995.1 Candidatus Aminicenantota bacterium | reverse complement strand
AAACTTAGCTGGTACGATCAGCCGGTTTATTGATTATGCCAAAGTAATTTCCCGGACCAAATCAAGGATAAAAGACGCGATGACATATCCGATCTTTCTCATTGTGTTTTCCTTCATTCTTTTTGCAGTCCTGGTAAATTTTATCCTGCCTAAGTTTTCCGATTTTTATGCCGACTTTGATGCCACACTTCCTGGAATAACCCGTGTCATCATGAGTTTCTCTATGGCCATAAAAGAGAATTTTATTTTGATAATTGCTTTTGTTTTTTTGCTTGCTTTAATCTCTTTTCAGATGAAACGGAATGAAAAAGCACTTGTTCTTCTAGATAGAATCAAACTCAAAATTCCTTTTGGAGGCCCGATCTTGTTGGATTCGGCAGTTTCGCTTTTTTGCCGGACATTGGGTCTTCTCCTCGAGTCCGGAATTTCCCTTCTCTCGGCTATAGGTGTTGCTTGTTATGCTGTTCCTAATAAATATTTAATCCAGAAAATGAGAAATTTACCGGGTCATATAAAAAACGGAGAAAGCTTATCTAACTCCCTCGAAAAAGCACGTTTTTTTCCTTCCCTTTCTATTGATATGATCCGAACAGGAGAGACATCCGCTAATCTGGAAGGGATGCTAGGGAATGTGGCTGATTACTATGATGAGACGGTGCAGATAAAGGTCGATAGTTTTGTATCTGTTCTTACGCCGGTAGTCATCATTTTTATGGGGATAATTGTGGCAATGATGCTTCTCTCCGTCTATTTGCCCATTTTTAATATAATCAAAGTAGCACGATAATGGCAAAAATAAAGAAAGAAGAGTCACAGAATGTATTCCTCTCTGAAGAGGAGAAGACAAAAAAAACAGCTAAAAGATACAATGTTCCCTATATTGACCTTTCCACCTGTAAATTGAGCCAAGAGCTTGTTCAGTCTATTCCCGCTGATTTTCTTTACAGGTCAAATTTTATTCCTTTTGAAGAGAGTGACAATATTGTTAAGATTGCTATAGCTGATCCTTCCAACATTGCAACCATAGATTCCATCGAATCTTACCTGGGAAGAAAAGTGGAGGTTTATGCGGCTTCTGAGAGAGCTGTTCATGAAGCTTTGCGAAAAAGCGAAGCCGCTCTTCAAGTCCTCAAGGATGCGACCGAGGGCTTCGTTATGGACATCGTAGAGAAGGAGGAAGGTGAAGAGAAGGAGGTTATTTCTGTCGAGACGCTGACGGATCAAGACGATTCCATTATAAAGCTGGTCAACTCCATAATTTTCACGGCTGTTCAAAAAAGGGCCAGTGACGTCCATATCGAATCAAGAGAAGAAGGTGTTTTCATCAAGTACCGCATCGACGGAGTTCTCCGCGAGGCTGTGGATACGATCGATAAAAAATTCCAGGAATCCATAATTTCCAGGATCAAGGTCATGTCTGATCTCGATATTGCCGAACGAAGAGTGCCTCAGGATGGGAGATTCAGGCTGCGGATCAAGGACAAAACCATTGATTTTCGTATCTCCATCATGCCCAGCATTTATGGAGAGGATGCCGTTATTCGTATTCTCGATAAGGAAATGATCACAGAAGCCATAGCCGAATTAAGATTGGATTTGCTTGGCTTTTCCGATCATATTCTCACCAGATTCCATAGGTATATCGTGCAGCCATACGGGATGGTGCTGGTGACCGGTCCTACAGGAAGTGGGAAGACGACCACCCTGTACGCGGCTTTATCGGAAATTAAGTCCCCGGAGGATAAAATCATTACCATTGAAGATCCGGTCGAATACCAGATAGGAGGAATCACTCAGGTCCCTGTAAACGAGAAAAAGGGACTCACCTTTGCCCGGGGATTAAGGTCCATCTTAAGGCATGATCCGGATAAGATCATGGTCGGAGAGATCAGAGACCCTGAGACAGCCCAGATCGCAATTCAATCTGCCTTGACCGGCCATCTGGTTTTCACGACTGTTCATGCCAATAATGTTTTTGATGTCATCGGCCGTTTTCTCCATATGAAGGTCGACCCTTACAGTTTCATCTCAGCTCTGAACTCTATTCTGGCACAGAGGCTTGTCAGGGTCCTCTGTCCCAGTTGCAAGCGTTCTGTTACATACAGCGCCGAACGGTTAATCGAATCAGGGCTCGACCCGCAGAAATACAAGGGTCAGCTTTTCTATGAGGCTCAAGGTTGTTCCGAATGCTATTATACAGGCTATAAGGGAAGAACGGCCATTGCCGAGTTACTCGAGCTTTCGGACGAAATCCGGGAGCTGATCCTCGAAAAAAAACCCCTTTCTGAAGTGAGAAAGAGAGCCAAGAAAGAAGGCATGATTTTTCTAAGAGAAGTGGGAATGGATGAGAAAGTCTTAAAAGGACTAACGAGCCTTAAAGAATTAAACAAAGTGACTTTTGTAGAGTGAGAAAATGGCCTTTTCCACAGACAGAATAAAGAATTATTTCACCAGACAACCCCTTCCCCGTTCGGCTTTTCAAATATCGTCTTGTTATATCAGCGGCATTCATGTTTTCCCCAAAGAAGGAAAAGTGAAAAACTATTTTATTCTTCCCCTTGAGAAAGGAGTGATTCAGCCTTCTTTTTATGAGAGAAACATAAAAAATCCGGCTGTGTTGGAAAAAGCTGTAAAAAAGGGCCTGGAAAAACTCAATTTTTCTGAGCGTAAGACAGCCTGTTTTATCCCGGAGTTATCCTTAAAAGCTTTTGTCTTTTCGTTTAACTCTCTTCCCGCATCCCGCCAGGAAAGAGAGAAGGTCATTCGCTTTCGAGTAAAAAAGCAAGTTCCTCTGTTTCCCGAAGATGCCCGGTTTTCCTTCGACCTGATACGTTCAAACGACTCTACGAAGGTTGTTTCTGTCATTGCGCGGAGTACAGTTGTTCAGGAGTATGAAGATTTCTTCGCCAAGCTCCGTTTGCGAGTCAAAGCGGTGGGCGTCCCGACTCTAAGCCTTTATAACTTAATGAATAAGGAGAAAGAGAGAGATGCGCTCCTCATCAATATCGAAGAGGATTCCCTCAGCCTTATCGCCGTCGTGAATTCTGAGATCGTGCTCTATCGCCAGAAGCCTTTTATCCTTTCCTCTCAATCCGATTTTTTCGGGCCTCAAACGATTGAAACCATAGTCAAAGAGGTGGAGAATACTGTGAATTTTGTTGAAGACAAAGAAAAGAGAAAAGTCCGGTCTTTCTGGGTCCGTTTGGGCTTGATGCATAAAGGGGAAGAAATGTTTTCCCTTTTGAACGAAAAATCATCATTTCCCTTTAAAGGAATAAAGGAAGCCTTGACTTCAAAGCTAGGTTCTGAGGAAAGGCAGATCTTATCTCCTCTGTTTGGACAGATCCTATGATAAAAAGTAAGCGGCTAAACTTAAATATAGCGAGTCACCCTCTAAGGAACAGGAGAATATTTTATTCATTCCTTACCTTCCTTGTTTTTATGTGTCTTCTTGTTTTCTTTTTAGGCGGAAGGACTTTTCTTGAATACAGGTCTAAAGCTTCGAGAGTAAAGGCTTCGATCACAAAGACAGATCAGTTGATAAGGAATGTCCAGAGAGATGAGAAAAAATTTTCAGCCGGGATTCAAAATGCTATAAAGGGATATAAGAGTAAAGTTGACCGGATTAACAGCATTATTCTAAAGAAAAGCTTTTCCTGGATAGAATTTTTCTCTGATTTAGAGACTTCACTGCCGGATTCGAGTTATATCATCTCTCTTGCACCGACTCTCACCGAGGATTCAAAAATGCAGGTAAGATTTAAAGTCGCTTCTTCGGATCTGAATGACCTGATAAAGCTTCTAGATAATTTAAATGCTTTGGAGTTTGATCGGATAAGGATTATTGGTGAGGGAGAAAACGAGACGGGAACTCATATCTCGGAGATTTCTTTGTACTATGAAAGAGATAATTAATTTTCTAAGCGACACAGAGAAGAAAATACTCGGCTTCCTGTGTATTTTAATTGGGCTGGGCCTGGTGTTCACTGTACTGTTTTCTTTACCACGGAGGAGTGGTTATTTCAGGGTGCTCTCTTCCCTCACTGACACCCAGAAGAATCATCAGGATCTCGAGAGGATAAGTCTGGAAAAGAAAAAGGAATGGCAGAGCTGGCAGGCAGCTCGCCGCGATATGGATGAGTTAAGAACAAAATATTTTTATGATGAGAAAGATGTCATTCAAAAGTTAAGACTTGACCTTGATCAGATCTTCCGCCAGGTCAGGATCCCTGTTCACCAGATAAGTTACAGTTATGATGATTTTAAGGGCACGAAGATAAAAAAGGTCAGTGCAACCTTCAATCTGAGAGGGTCGTATGTCTCCCTAAAGAGATTTATTCATGCCGTGGAGGAATTCCCAAAATTTTTGCTTATAGAAAGGATTGATTTTTTGGACATAGATACCGCACGGGATGCGCTCGAGTTAAGAGTTATCTTGGCAGGCTATTATGAAAGCTAAGAAAATAGTACCAGCTTCGCTCATTGTTCTCCTGTGTACTTCTTTTTGGCTTGGAGCGCAAAAAGAAAATGCCAAAAAGAAAAGTGATCCTGAGAAAGAAGTAAAGAGCCTTATCAAAAAGGACTTGCTCTTTAAAAAGAGAAAAAAGCTGGGTCCCCCGCGAAGAAACATTTTTTCTGCTCGCAAATCAGAAATAAGGAATACAAAAGTCAATCCTGATGTGCCTGAAAAGGACACTCAGAAGTTAAGAGATCTCATCACAGAAAGGATTTCTTCCGGGCCTTTAAACATAAGATACGTCGGATACATTGTTTCCGGGGAAAAAATTGTCGCTCTGATTTTTTTTGAAGAGAACGTGCTAGCTGTGGAGGAAGGAGAAGTGATTGCCGAGGGAGTGGAGGTGGAAAAGATTACGCCTGTTGAGATAGAAATTATCGGTCCAGATTCAAAAAAAAGAAAGTATCCTTTAGAAGGAGAAGATAAATGAAAAAAATGGGGATCATAACCATAATCGTCTTGGCCTTTTGGGCTTGTGCGACATTCACTCAGAGCTATAAGTCGGGCTATGATGCCGCTTCAAATAAAAATTGGGATGAAGCGATTCGATACTTCGAAAGGGCCGTACTGGAGAAGCCCAATAATTCCACTTACCGCCTCTCATTGCTCCGGGCAAAGATTGCCGCCAGTTATGATCATGTTGCCAAGGCTCGAGAGCTTGTCTCTCAAGGGAAAAAAGAGGAAGCTCTGGCTGAGTACAAAAAAGCACTTGCCTACGGTGCTCTGACAAGAACTATAAAGGATGAGATCGATGCTCTCACTGAGGAAAAAGCTAAAGAAGAAAAACCAAAGGGAATAAAAATAGAGCCACCGGTCAAACTAAGGGTCGATAAAGGGAAGATTTCACTGAAATTTCCGGTTGAAGCCCCCCTCCGCTCAATTTTTCAAGCCCTTGGAAAGCATGCTCGAGTAAATATTATTTTTGATGAACAGTTCAGGGATATTCCTTTTACAATTGAGCTGGATGACATGACTTTCGAGCAAGCCCTCAATTTGCTCTGTCTGGCCTCCAGGAATTTCCATTCAATCATAGATGAGAAGACACTTGTTATTGCTCCCGACATGCCTCAAAAACGAGCTCAGTATGAATTGAGTGCAATCAAGACATTCTATATCTCCAATATCAAGGCTGAGGACCTCCGTACTGCTCTCATGACGATGCTCCGCACTACGTATAAGCAGCCTTCCATCCATGTTGACAAAAATTTAAATTCTATCACTATCAGGGATAATCCTTTTATTGTCGGATTGGCAGAAAAGATCATCCGGCGATGGGATAAGGCAAAGGGGGAAGTGATCATTGATTTAGAGATCATGGAAGTTTCCCGTATAAAACTGAGGCAGTTGGGTTTGGATCTAGGACAGAATTGGATCGGGTTGAAATACAGCGGTGCTGATACAGGGGGCGAAGAAGGATGGTATAGCCTGACGGATATAAATTTCTCTAAAGCAGATTATTTTCAAATGTCTCTTCCTCTTGTTGCTCTTCAGTTTTTAGAGTCAGATGCAGACACCAGGATCATCTCCCAGCCAAGGCTTCGTGGCATGGAGGATGAAAAAATAGAGATTATGGTGGGAGATCAGGTCCCTGTTCCCCGGGCTACCTTTACTCCCATAGCCGCAGGTGGGATCGGCCAGCAGCCTGTGATTCAATACGATTACAAGGATGTCGGCATCGACGTCAAGATCACGCCCGAGGTTCATTCTGAGAGGGAAGTCACGCTGGAATTGGAGGTAGAAATAAAATCCATTGGCGGAGCTGGTATTGCCGACCTGCCGATTTTTACAACGAGAAGATTGAAGAATGTCATTCGACTCAAGGATGGAGAGACAAACCTTCTGGCCGGATTGTTGAAAGATGAAGAAAGAAGAACATTAAGCGGTATTCCCGGTCTTAAAGACGTTCCTATCCTGGGGAGTCTTTTTTCAAGCACTGACCAAGCCATACAACAGACAGATGTCATCCTTACAATCACCCCTTACATTGTCCGGGAGATTTCTGTAACAGAAGAAGACCAGAAACCTCTCTGGATTGGTCCTCAAGGCATATCTGCGGAAAAAACTTCTGTAAGGCCCCCTGGAGAGTCGCTTAGAGAAAGAAGAATGAAGCAAAAGCCAGAGCTGAAGCGGGCGGCAATAAAGGAAACGGGTCAAAGCCGGATTTTTCTGAGTCCAACAAACCTGGAGGCACGCCAGAATCGAGAATTCCGCATCAGTGTCAATGCAAGAATTCAGGAAGAAGTCGGAAACATGGCTCTGAATATAAGTTTCAATGCGGCCGTCCTGAGACTGAAGGATGTCGTGAAACGGGAATTTCTCAACCGGCTCGGAAGTGATGTGCCTTTCCTGAAAAGCATCGATAATTCATCCGGCGCCTGTACTATTGGATTTTCAAGCACCGAGATAGGCAAGGGGCTCAGAGGGACAGGAAGCATAGCTACTCTTATCTTCGAACCTGTAGGGAAGGGCGAGAGCATAATAGCTGTCACAAGTGTTTCGGGCAACAGTCCCGCTGGAGAATCGCTCTCTTTCACAACCGGTCAATCCCGCGTTATCGTTAGATAAAGAGGTTTTGGGGGATAGACTCGCTCCCCTTCAGATTTTTTACGCCATTCTCCATTCGCTCTTCTCGGCGGCTGCGTAACTCGCTACGCTCAGACATACTCGCCGCCCGACTCCGTCGGGTCCCCTCGAAGAGCGAACATCGAAGGCTAAATCTTCAATGGTCGCTTCGTCTATCCCCCAAAACCTGGTAGTGAAAAGAAGGAGATGGGAGAAGAACAATGCCTACTCAGCCTTCGCTTATGCCCTCTTTTTTTAACTTCGTCAACTTCCCTCGAATGACAGCTTGGGAAGGCTCAATCTTCTATGGTCACATCATCCATCCCCAAAACCTGGTAGTAAAAAGAGAGAAGAGGAACCATACCTGCGAAGCTTGTAAGTGCCTGTCATTCCTGCGAAAGCAGGAATCCAGGGAAAAAAAGTTTTACGCTGGATTGATTTGTATTGGCGTATATGTAAATAGTCCTGGATTCCCGCTTTCGCGGGAATGACGTTCTAAATCCTCTTTTTTCGCAATTTCAAGGTGAATTGACTTCAAGCGGGGATTTGGCTAAAATCTTATTCACCGGCGGTGTAGCTCAGGTGGTTAGAGCATACGGCTCATATCCGTAGTGTCGGGGGTTCAAGTCCCTCCACCGCCACTCCAGAGTCTTACGAAGCAAAAAAGAACAATGGTGGTACCTTCCGGACTTGCAGGGGAAAAATGGTTCCAGTTACTGCAAGAATTTGATGCCTTGAATAAAATAAAATGATTTTAGAAAAGGTCAAAAAAACGATCCGGGAATACAAACTCCTGGAAAGGAATGATAAAATTCTCATCGCCTATTCAGGCGGAGTGGATTCTACAGTTCTGTTCCACCTGCTTCTTGAGCTTCGAGAGGGATGGTCGTTTGAGCTTTTTTTGGGTCATTTTAACCACATGCTTCGCCGGAAGGCAGAGGAGGATGAAAAATTTGTCAGGCGCATGAGCCGGGAATATTCCGTCCCCCTTTTTGTCCAAAGAGAAGATGTTCGTGCCTATGCCCGCTCCCGGACCCTGAACATCGAGGAAGCCGGAAGAAAACGCAGGTATGATTTTTTGAAGAAAAAAGCTCGAGAGATTGGCGGAGCCAAAATCGCCACGGGCCATACGATGACCGACCAGGCTGAGACTTTTTTGATGCGGCTTTTAAGGGGAAGCGGACTGCGGGGATTGTCAGGTATCTTTCCTGTTGTAGAAGGAATAATTGTCAGGCCTCTCATTCAGGTCAAGCGTGAAGATATCGAGGCATATCTTAAAAAGAAAGGGTTGGAATTCCGCATCGACGAAAGCAATTTTGACCGCCGGTATTTGCGAAACAGAATCCGGTTGGACCTTCTTCCCTATATAAGAGAAAATTTCGATCCGAGAATTTTGACCCGCCTGAGCAGGATAACCTCGATCATTCGTGAGGAAGACAGTCTTTTGGAAAGAATAGCTAAAGAGAAAGCTCAAATGTCGATCTTAAAAAGGGACAATCAGATTTATCTCGATCTCAAATCTCTTTCCTCTCTCTCCCGGGCATTGAGAAGGCGCGTTGTCCGGGATTTTATTTCCAGGTTAAGAGGAGATCTGAGGGGGATTTCTTTCGAAGATGTCGAATCCATCTTAAGTCTTGGTGAAGGGAAAGAATTCCCCTTAAAAAGAAATATTGTCTTAAGAAGAGAAAACGGTCAGATATTCTTGAAACGAGAGATTCCTCCTGAAGTAAGATATAGATACTCGTGGAAAGGGGAGGAGCCTCTTAAGATCAAAGAGCTCCAATGGGAGTTTGAAGGGAAGAGGATAAGGAGAACGGACTCTTTGTCTCTTGATTTCGATGATCAAACCAGGGTTTTCCTGGACCTTCGAAAACTGCACTTTCCCCTATTGGTTCGAAACCGAAGGGAGGGAGACCGTTATCAGCCTCTGGGAGCTCCAGGCAAAAAAAAGCTTAAGGAGATTATGAGAGCCAAAGGTTTCTCTCTCTCCGAAAGGGAAAAACGGCCTGTCTTTTTCTCCGGGAACGAGATTGTCTGGATCCTTGGCCTCCCGGTTTCAGAAAAATTTAAAATCGAGGAAGGGACAAGCGATATTTTTGCAATAGAAAAACTTTAAGGAATGTTAGCTCTTTGAGGGGAGAGAGTTTCCCCAGGGAGGGATGCAGGAGGGGGAGAAAAACCACCCCTAAATTCATCGTGGGGGAGGATTGACCAAAACAGATAATAGAGTATATTAAATGTATTCTATATAAAAGGAAGAAAAACGAGGAAAAAGGCTTTTTTAGCGCTCAAAAAAAAGATGCAACAATTTAGAAAGCACGATAGAATAGTATGAATTCCCGTATTCTGGATGTTTTCATTTCAAATGCAGGAAACCAGGGGAAAGAAGCAGAATTTGGAACAGAGCCGGAGAGTCAATAAACGGGAAGGAATCTATTTTAAGGAAATAAGATGATGCGAAAAAGAGAAAATAAAAAAGAGGAAGGCTTTACTCTGATCGAAGTTTTGGTCACCATGGTGATTTTATCAGGAGTTTTGACTGCACTTCTAAGCTGTTTTATTTATGGTTTGAACATCATTTCCAGAATGAAACAGACGGCTATGGCTACTCAAATCATTCAAGAGGAGTTAGAAGATATTCGCGATAAAACTTACGATGAAATTGTGAGCTTAGGAACTTCTTTTGAGAATACTCGCCTTGACCAATTGAGCGCTCAGAGTGGATGTGAAGAAGCCAGTGGTGGCGTAGTTGTCGAAAGTTCCGAGGGCGATGACATTAAAAAAATAACGGTTACTGTTCAATGGACCTACCGTGGGCGTGCGCAGAGGGAGGATCTCGTCACTTTTATAACCAGAGAAGGGATAAATAAAAAATAAAAAAAGGGACAAAAACTGCCATGAAAGTCAAGAAAAAAAAATCAAGCCCCAAGGGTTTCACCCTAATTGAGCTGTTAATAGTTACTGGTATTGTGGCTTTTATCATGATTGCCTTGCTTACCTTCTATGCTGCTGGTCAGAAATATTTTATAACCGAAAGTGCTAGGGCAGACGTGCTCCGCAGCAGCAGGCAGGCACTTAACTGGCTTTCTCGAGACATAAAAGATGGAATTGAGGTTCTTGCCAGTTATGATACCTACACCACTTCTGATAACTGTCTAATCCTTAAAGTTGCATCCGTGGATGCAAATGGTCTGGTAATCGATATAGCGAACGATTTTGACTATATCATCTATCGTGTGAATCCTGCATACTCCAACAGATTGGAGAGAATTGTTGATGCCAATGACGGAGTCAGTTCAAGGACTGATGTCACCAGGACAATAGCCGACAATACTGGCGCTTTCGTTTTAAGCTCTGCAGGTACGGGCCTTGGTTCTATTGCAGATTTCTCCCTGGTTTACAGAATCAATATTACCCTTACAACATCACAGACCTGGGTGGGTAAGACCTATTCGGAGACCTTCAGTACTTTGGTCAAGCTGCGGAACAAAATAGGAACGTAAAGCAGTATTTTTTACCAGGAAGTGGAAGGAAAA
>DAOUYU010000018.1 GCA_030673995.1 Candidatus Aminicenantota bacterium | reverse complement strand
TGAGGGAATGGCGTGAAAAATCTGAAGGAAGCGATACTATCACCGAATATTTCCTCATAATTCATCTCTTACCCACACAATATGGAAGAGAACCATTTAATGTTATCTATTTTTGATGATCTCTACCCCTGGAGGAGCCTTCAGCTCAAACAGATCCCGGGCAAGAGGTTTGTTTGCCCTTATTCGTTCGAAGTGAAATTCCTGTTTATTACCTGCCCAGTCAAAAAAGATAGCTTTTTGTATGAGCCAGCTTTTTTCGTTGATCTCTAGAAGGATGAAGGAATAGTCAACTTCCCGATGTGGAGTCAATTTTAGTTGAAAGGCTTTAGGATGCTCCGTGGGAAACGGGCTGAACTCCAACGAATAATTGTCCGCAATTTTCTTTTTGCCGGAAAGAAGGAAAAGAATTTCCGGTTCGTACCCTTCTTTGGATAAGTCATATTTGATGATCTGTTTATCTTCCGGGATGTATTCAAAAAAGAAGCCTCCTTTGAGAAGGTAAATTTTTTTCTCAGGGTCTTTGTATTCCCATTTCATCAAATCTGGCTTTTTGTAATAAAATTTCCCCTTCTCTTTTAAGGGCGTTGAGATAGAGGAAGAAAAATAGTTGTGCTCGAAGTTAGCCTGTAAAGACTGGAGAGAACGAAGTTTGGCCTCTACTTTTAAGGCGATATCCTCGGCAGTCTGAGAAAAGCTGAACAACAAGAGAACGAGTAACCCAGTGATATGCTTCATCGTCTAAAATTATAACATATTAAGATATCAGCTAAAATCTTTTCCTTTCTAGTGGAACACCATCACAGGATTTGCTAAGAAATAGAAGTTTTTGGTATAAGTGGCTGCATGAAGCTTGAGCTTTTCCTTTTTCTCTTTGTTTATTTCCTTCTTGTCCTCGTCGTAAGTTTTGTTTTTTCGAAAAAAATGAAAAACCTCGAGGATTTTTTTCTTGCTTCACGAAATCTTCCGGCTTTTATCATTTATTTATCACTTTCGGCTTCATGGTTCGGAGCGACATCAACTCTGGTCTCTGCCGATGAAGCCTATAAAACAGGTGTGAGTTCATTTTGGATCATGGGTGTACCTGCAGTGCTGACTGTTCTTTTGTTGGCCTTTTTTCTAGCCAGGCCTATTCGGCGCCTTCCCATAACATCTTTACCTGACCTGGTAGAGATGCGCTATGGGCGAACTGTCCGACATCTGGCTTCCCTGTTGATTATCTGGTACATGGCAGTCCTGGCTTCTTCCCAGATGGTGGCTATTGGGCATTTTTTGAAGTCATTTCTTGGAACATCTTATTTCACCGGCCTGGTTTTAGGAACAGCCGTGGTTCTTGTCTACTCTGTATTCGGAGGATTTTTTTCTGTAGCCGTGACCGACAGTCTTCAGTTTTTTCTCCTTGTTGTGGGGATTTTTAGTCTTTTCTTTTTTCTTTCAGGCTCCACTTCTTTGAAGGACATTTCCTTTTTTGCATCGGAGGCAGGAAAGTCACAATATTTTAATATATTCTTTGACCTCAAGAGGAACTTTCTGACTGTTCTTTCATTTACTCTGGCCTGGACGATCTCGCCTATTGCCTGGCAACGGATTCAGGCAGCTCGTTCTGACAGGGGCGCACGGCAGGCGTTGTTTGCAGCATCCGGGACTTTTTTTCTTTTTTACGGTGTGGTTGTTTTTATCGGTATGCTTTCTCTTCCTGTCTTTCAGTCCCAGAGAGTTGGCATACCTCTCCTCTCAGAAATTATTTCCACAAAAAGCGGGGGTTTTTTGGCCGGTATCTTGTTTGTAGCTATAGTAGCTGCAATCATGTCCACCATGGACACCGCTATAAACACCGGAGCTTTTTCTTTAACGCGGGATGTGTACCAGCAGATTTTCCCATCTAGGAGAGGAAAAGGAATCGTTTTGGTTGGGCGCCTTTCGACCTTTTTGGTCGGGGGTATGGCTTTTCTCATGGCGACAAAGTTTCAAAGCATACTGAAAACGCTGGGACTTGCCTCTGAAATTATGGCCGAAGGATTTTTTATTCCGGGAGTGGCAATGATTTTTCTGAAAAAAAAGTTACCTTTGGCCGGATTTCTTAGCTTATCGTTAGGAGGAGGATTTTCGCTTATCGGTTTTCTCTGTGAAATGAAACTTCTGTCTTTGAGCTGGCCTTCATGGCCTTATTCAGTTCCCTATGGCCTTTCTTTATGCCTGGCTGGTTTTTTAACAGGGTTCTTTATCGAAAAGTACATAAAAACCAAAAAAGTTATCAATTCTTCCTCTTAGCATAAGCTATCCTTTACTGTTTACCCTGTTTTTTATATCATTTATGCCGATGTCTCTTTTCTTTGAAATCCGCTGGATGTTGATTGGCTTTGTCGGCAAAGTGATTCTATGGAAGTGGGCAAAGTTCAGCAGAATAAAAATTCTAGGGGAAAAAAGTTACAGGGATTTGCGGAGGCAGGGAAAGCCTGTCATATTTCTTGTGTGGCACGGCCGCATTTTTATTGTTCCCTATTTTTTTCGCAGAAGAAAAATTATGCCGTTGATAAGCCCGAGTAAGGACGGAGAGATCGCTGCGCGGATTATGTCCGGGTGGGGCTACCGCATTCTAAGGGGATCAGGCTCACATGCCATTTTAAAAGTATGGACCGTCATGAAAAGAGAGCTTCGCAGCGGTGGAGAAGTGATCATTGTTCCTGACGGTCCCAGAGGGCCTGATCGAAAGATGAAACTCGGTGGGCTGAAGCTTGCTCAGGAGACCGGCGCTGTTCTTGTCCCGTTTACCTTTTCGACCTCGAGGAAAAAATTTTTAAAAAGCTGGGATAATTTTCTGATGTTTTATCCTTTTTCTAGAATCGTTGCTATATATGGAAAGCCTATACATATTGACCCTGGATTGAAAGAGGATGAGCTGGAGAAGGAGCGTCAAAGGATAGAACAGCTGATGATTCAACTGGATGAGAAAGCGGATAGGTTTTATGGTTAAAATAAATTGTCCTGGTTAGCAAATTTATGATATAAATACCCGCAAGAAGGAGAGATCAATGAAAGCAAAAATCTTATTTTTTCTGGTTATTTTTCTAGGTTTATCTTTTTCTGTATTCTGTCAGGGAGTCGAAGACTTGATCACTCAGGGGGATAAATTATACAGCGAGATGAAGGATGTGGAAACGGCCAAGAAGGCCCTGGCTCTCTACCAGAAGGCCCTGTTAGCAGCAGAGGATAAGTACGAATCCTATTGGAAGATTTCAAGGATAAACTACTATATCGGGTCCAATACGAAGAAAAAGAAGCAAAAAAAGATCATATTTTCTCAAGGGATTTACAATGCCAAAAAAGCAATCGGTCTTGAACCTGAAAAGCCGGATGGTTATTATTGGCTTGGCGTCAATTATGGAGTCTTTGGAGAAGCGAAGGGTGTGTTGAAAAGTTTATCTTTAGTCAAGCCTATCAAGCAAGCGATGAATAAGGTTATCGAGTTAAACAGGGAGTATGAGGATGGAGGCCCGGACAGAGTATTAGGCCGGGTGTATTTTAAGCTGCCCGGAATTGCCGGGGGAAGCAAGAAGAAATCCCTTGAACACCTGCTGAAGTCCAAAGAAATTGGCCCCAATGATGCTTTGACTCGTATTTATTTGGCTGATACATATCTTGCCCTTAAAGAGATTGATAAAGCAAGAGAAGAGCTGGAATATGTGTTGAGCAGGGAATCGAATCCTTGCTGGATTGCCGATGTAGATAAGTGCAAGGTAATGGCAGAAGAGATGCTTCAAAATAAGAAGTTCAAAAAGAAAAAATAAAGCCGGAAGCAGAAAGCCAATGTTTCCCCTCACTTAAGATGAGATGGTTTACCTGACGTGAAGAAAATTGTCGTCTTTTTACATTTATGCATTCTCCTCTCTTTGCTGAATGTCGAAGCCTCTCAACTGAGATTCCGGATATTCGGAGGTCCCAGTTGGATGGATGGAGGAGATTTAAACAGAAATATTCGAGGATGGGACAATTACTTCTGGGACCGTAATAAGGCTCCCTATTCATTTGATTACAGCGTAAAAGAACTCCATTTCCAATGGGAAGGCGGAGTAGAAGTGATCTATTGTCTCTCCTCCCGGTTTCACCTTGCTTTGGGCGTAGAACTCCTGACAGGCACGATTCAGGGAGAGATGACTTCAAGCCTGAACGAGGAGCAGGGCTATTTCAACTCATCGGATGATTATGGCACGATTTTTCTTGATGAGCAGTCCGTGCTGCAGCCCAGATATAGCTTGAGAAGTATCCCCCTGACCCTGACTATCTATTATTTTTTTCCACTCGGAGAAAGAGTAAATTTTTTCTTTGGATGCGGAGGTGGCTTTTATCTTGGAAAAATAACATACAGGGAAGAATATGAGTACACTTTCGATTATAAAGATGAGAACTATTTATCCGCCTCTCTTATAGAGTTTGTGGATCAATATTCTTCATCAGGGATCTACTCAGAAGAGAGCACCTCATATGCTATTGGTTTCCATGCAAAAAGTGGCTTGGAGTTGAAAATCCGCCAGGATTTTCACTTCTTTATCGAAGTTCAAGGAAGGTGGGCTAACTACAGCGACTGGAAAGGAAGCTGGAAAGACGAATACGCCTGGGATCACACATGGGGTTACTGGGGAGCTAATTCTGATCGAGACTCCTCCGAGGATGTAGGTGAAGGGAAGCTGTGGATGGTTGAATTTGAGAGTGATGAGACCGGAAAATCTTATCCCCGCTTTATTTTTTCGAAGGAAAAACCTATTGGCTCTTCTTATTCAGGGATAAGGTCAGCAAAGATCAATTTGAGTGGAGTGACATTAAGAGTGGGAATAAGATTATCTTTTAATTAAGGTAAAGAACCTGAATTATTCAGGTTAATTATATTTAGCGCGATACAGGAATCCTCAACGTTTCATACAGGGTTAGACTGTCCGGTCCTTCAACCCGGAGCCGGAAAATGACATGATGTCCTAAATAGAAGTCCGGGATTTTTATAACGAAGGGATTATCAGATGATTGATTCATAAGAGGAAGAAGGAGAGGAAAGGTTACTGTCGAAGTGATTATTTTCACGTCGGGGTGAGTGGAGCTTAGACTCCCTTCCAGGGAGGAAGCTGTTGAATAACCTTCGTTTTTTAGGCTGATACTCAGTTCAAGAGTTTCTCCGATTTCAGCTTTCCCGTTCCCGTTGCCATAACTTTCTCCTGAAGTATCATCATCTATGGTGTAAGCTTGAAGCTTGGGGAGGGCGAGATCCAGGTTGGCCGCTAAGGCCGCATTGACAATTCCCCATCCGAAGTCATTATCAGGATTTTGACTTTGGCTTGAAGTGCTGAGCAAGGCTGAGCGGACCTGGGCAGGCGTCCAATCCCGGTGGATCTCGAGGAGCAGGGCTGCAACTCCAGCTACTAAGGGTGTGGCAAAGGATGTCCCGTCGCCTGTTGTGTAATAGTCACTTCCGTTGGACCGGTTAGCGGCAATCCAGTTGTCAATCCCTAAGGCACAGACCTCAGGCTTGATCCTGCCATCAGAAGTTGGGCCAGGGGAACTGAAAGAGGCGATTTGACCTGAAGCATCCACTGCTCCAACTGCAATAACATCAAAACCATCAGAGGGTGCAATGATGTGCTCCCAGGATTTATTGCGTTCATTTCCGGCTGCAGTCACCACCATGACTCCTAAGCTGACGGCACGATCGGCAGCTATCGTCGTTACTGCTGTCTCCCCATTCATGTCTTCAAAGGTATACCAATCTGTATATCCGAGAGAAGACGACACGACTTCGGCTCCAAGGGCCTCAGCCCATTCGATCCCGGCGACCCAGTAGTCTTCTTCTATGGGTTGTTCGAATCTTGTTGTTTCTGTTTTTGCCAGGAGAAAATCGGCTTCGTAGGCAATGCCAATGAGCTTGCCTGACTTATACCCTCCCAGGAGGGACCATGTAGCCGTTCCATGAGAGTCAGAGTAGTCGTTTGGATCAGATAGGTCTTGTTCAACATCATTATCTCCGTTTACAAAGTCCCACTCTGAAACAACGCGCGCAGCTTGAAAAGCTTCATGGCTTTTACGAAATCCCGTGTCCAGCATACAGACTAAAACACCTCTTCCGCTAAAGCCAAGTTGGTGAAGAGATGGAACATTTATCTGTTCGAGCTGTGGGAATGATAGGCCGTAGTCGAGGTTGGGATTGCTTTGTTTTTTTCTGCCAAGTCCTGTTGTCAGGGGCAAAGGAGGCTCGTTTCTCCGGAAAGAAGCAACGTGGTCAATTTTGCGGACAAATTCAAGTTTTGAAAGCCCAAGAATCTCTGATATATCAGCCTCGGCACTCAGAGCATTGAGCCAGCGGGAGGTGGTTCTAACTCGCCTTACCATGGCTCTTACCTTTTTCGTGTAAGGAAGAAAAAGAGGAATGTCTGCATCATCCACGATGTTTTTTTCGTAGCGAACCTTAAAACGGCGCCAGAGGCAGCGTTTTTTCAAACTTCGGCGGACTTCAGTCAGATTTTTCCTAAATGATGCATGGGAAGTGATTCCTTTGTTCGTGAAATAAACCCAAATATTTATGGGCCTTTCTTTATCTTGAAGACTTGAAAGCTTATTCTTGAGTCTCTGACCGAGCTTTGGATTTTTAAGGTACGAATAGTCGGGATCCCGTCTTCTCTCCGGAAGGAATGAATCCTTCTTTTTAAACACCTGTCGGTATTTGAGATTTTGGCTATATGCAGAAGAGGGGCCTGGTTTTCTACCCGGATGAGATGGAGTCTTGATTGTGAGTTTTTGGTTGATTTTAGGATTGCTGCGATTGGAGTAACGGATGCTCCACTTTTTTTGAATATCAGCCGAGTTGATTCCATGAAAGAAGATAAGGAAGAGAATGGAGAAGTTGAAAAGATAATTTCGGGTTTTCATGCGCTTTTTTCCCTTCTTTTTGTTCTGAATAATCATTCTGATTCTCCTTTTTTCTGCTTCTCGTTGTGTGTGAGTGAGCTTTTTGTGTGTTTTTGACTTATTTCGCTTGAATTCATTCTGAGAATACTTGAGCAGAGAAGATCTCGATTTGAGCTCCTTTTTTCCATTCATTTTCATCCAGGCCGGCTTTAAGGCATCCATGGCGGAGATAAGTCTCCAGGTTCCAATTCCACTCAACAGGGACCTGAGGCAAAAGAAGTCCCTTACTGGGGCCTTTGGAAATGATAATCCCGTGCTTTCCAACTTTTATTTTTTTGATGTCATCGATGGCTTGAGGGAGGCCGAGCACGGATATTTCAATTTTAGTCTTGGGTAATTCCTCTAAGGTCAAGGATTGAAAGCGAGGGTCTTGAGTAGCTGATTGAACGGTAACCTTCATGATCGTTTCGTAAAGAGGTCGGTAAGGAAGGGGATATCCGATGCAGCCTCGAAGCTGGTCATTCACTTTAAGCGTGACGAAGGCTCCTCTTTTTTCTTTTAGCTCTTCATCTTCTATGTTTACCGTTGGTTTTTTCCCTTCCTTCAAATAGTGCTCAATTGTTTGACGAGCCAGGCCGAGGAGATATTTCTGCTGCTCTTTATCGAGAAGTTTTTCCATTATTTCACGTTTCCCTGCTTTTGGGATTTTAGTTTTATGGGAAAGAGAAAAAATTCATTCTCATAGTCTATGACATAAGATTGGATGGTCATTTTTTTTTGTTGATTCAATTTAATTTTCAAAAGGAGTTTTCCGCAGGCATAGTGAGCCAGAATTTTTTTGACCTTTTTCTCATCTGGATTAAAGGAGAAAAAGCCGAGGAGTTTTCCGTCGAAGAGCTGATCCAGTTCCTGATACTTTTTAAGAGAGGGAAAAAATCCCGGCATCGAGGGAAAAATTTTCTCCACAAAGAATCTATGTCCTCTTTTGTGTCCTAAAAGAAATCCTTCTGAAGTTGAGCTTGAAGAAATGAGGCTTAGGGCTCTGAGTGATTGGTAGGCTTCCCGTGACAAATAGGCATCCATAAGAACGAATTATATCAGAAAGAAAAGGAGGAAAAAAGGTGTCATATGAGCCCCAAAAGCGGAGCGATGAATCCAACAGCCACCCAGATGATGAGAATTCCGAAAATATTCAGCCAGAATCCGCACTTTATCATATGAGGCAGGTGGATCAATCTCGAACCGTAAATAATGGCATTGGGGGGAGTGGCGACCGGAAGCATAAAGGCAAAACTGCATCCAATCGCACTTCCCAGGACAGGGGGAAGAGGATTGATCAAGGCCTTGTTTGAGATGGCGAAAATAATGGGAATAATCATGCTGGCTGACGCTGTGTTAGAAGTCACTTCTGTAAGATAAACGCTGAGGATAATAGAGAGAAGAGTGATGACAGCGAGACTGGCCGAACCTCCAGCCAAGGAGATAACAAAATTGCCAATGGCATCAGCTAGGCCGGTTTCAAACATCTGGAACCCCAGAGACAGTCCACCCCCGAAGAGAAGAAGAGTTCCCCAGTCGACCTTCAGGGCTTCTTTCAAAGAAAGGGTGAATTGTCCTCGTCTGAGATTGACTGGCAGAAGGAAAAGGAGTCCCGCTCCTATTAAAGCCGCAACGGATTCAGGAAAATGTTCTTTAAGCCAGAGGAAAAGAGGAGCTTCTCTTCCCCAAACCAGAGAGATAAAGCCCGGAAAGATCCAGAGAAAGACAGTGACAGAAAAGGCAGTAAGCACATTTTTTTGTGCTTTCGTCAATCCCCGTTCAACTTTTTTTTCTTTAAAAGGAAGAGGAGGGGCTAAGTCGCCTGATTTTTTCTCGCCTTTTAGCTTGAATTTCATGAAACAGAAGAGCACAAGAAACATAGGAACGAGCACCAAAAAACCTGTCATCATCCACTGGAAAAAGGTAATCCTGTAACCGGCTAATTTTTCTAACATGCCGATAGCAATGAGGTTAGGAGGGCTTCCGATTGGAGTGCCGACTCCTCCAACGGAAGCCGAATAGGCTAAAGTCAAAAGCAAAACCACGCTGAAGGAGAAAGTGTCCTTCTTTCTCTTTTCAGAATCAACGGAGTCTAAAATTCCCAGGGCAATCGGAAACATCATAGCAGTGGTAGCCGTGTTGCTTATCCACATGGAGAGAAATGTTGCAGTCAGTCCCAGAGCAAAAAGGATCCTGATTTTCTTGTGTGCGATAGATTTCATCGAAAGAATAGAGTAGGCTAATTTCTGGTCGAGGGAGTGAACACTCATCGCTCTGGCCAGGATAAAACTCCCTAAAAAAAGCATGATAATGGGATTGGAAAAAGGAGCAAAGGCCTCTTTGACGGGTGCAATCTGAAAGGCCGTTATGAAGACAGGGATGAGCAGAGCTGTTATAGGAATTGGGATGCATTCTGTGATCCACCAGACAACAACCAGCAAAAACACAGCCAAAAGCCTGTGAGCTTTTGGGCTTTGTGGAAGAAGAGGTGCGAAATATATCACGAAAAAAAGAAGGGGGCCGAGGAAAAAACCTATTCTTTTTCTTAGTTCCATCGCTCAAATTTTAAGGGCACACCGATATTTTTAACTGGCTTGAATTATTTTACTGGTATCTCAATGCTTTGAATTGTAGGGCTTCTTCTGTCATTGGGCAGAATTATATTTTCTTTCTCGGGAAAAAACAAGAAAAAAAGGCTCAGGCTAGGTGAACGAAATACAGGAAAAAACAAGAAAAAAAGGAGACAGGAAAAAAAGGGCAAAAAAGGGAGAAAAAAGGGCAAAGACAAAAAAAGGGGACAGGCCCCTTTTTCCTTCTAAAAAAGTAGCCTGTCCCCTTTTTTTGTCCTCTTTTTTTGTGCGGATTTTATCACACTGGGGCAAAAGAAGCGTGTTTTCAAACCACTTAGCCTGAGTCATGGTTTCTTGACTCATTTGCTCGATAGAATTATTATGAAGAAGAAAGGTAAAAGAAATGAAATACGAAACACTGATTGTTGGGATTCTAGAGACAAATTGTTATATTGTTTATTGCTCGGAAACCCATGATTGTGCCATTGTTGATCCTGGAGCTGAGGAGGAAAAAATCTTTCAGATAATAACAAGAAAAAGTCTTAAGCCAACTGTAATCCTTAATACACATGGTCATATAGATCATATTGGAGCAAACAGGGCGGTAAAGGAAAAATTCAGCATTCCCCTTTGTATTCATGCTGAAGATAGTGCAATGTTGGAACACGTTCAGCAGTCTGAACTTTCTATTTTTCTCGGGGCTACTGATTCTCCTTCACCAGACAGATTGATTAAAGAAGATGATGAGATAGAGGTTGGCAAATATTTTTTGAAGGTCATTCATACACCCGGACATTCTCCGGGAAGCGTATGCTTCTTAGGAAATGGTTTTCTCCTTTCCGGGGACACTCTTTTTTTTGGAGGGGTTGGTCGCACTGATTTACCGGGCGGTTCATGGCAGGAGTTGGAGAGCTCTATAAAGAATAAAATCCTGACCTTACCCGGGGATACGATAGTCCTTACGGGCCATGGTCCTGCCACAACTGTGGCTCAGGAAAAGAGCTCAAATCCATTTGTCATATGAAGAAACTTCCTTCCTCGACAGAGGATATCCTCCGCCTTTTCCATGAGTTCCTTTCTGTAGAGAGGGGACTCTCTTCGAATACACTGCTTTCTTATTCACGGGATATGAAGAAGATTTTTCAGTTTTTTCACAAGGAAAAAATTTCCTGGCTAAGGGCCAAAGAAGAAGATCTTGTTCTGTTCATCCATCAGCAAAGCCGAGCCGGCCTTTCAGCTCGCTCTTTGGCCAGACTCATCTCTTCTTTAAAATCCTTCTATAAATTTCTAGTTTTGGATGGGGTGGTGAAGAAAAACCCTGCTGTCGGTCTGTCCTCTCCTAAGACTTGGTTATCCTTACCGAAGTTCTTAACAGTGGAGGAAGTGGAATTGCTGCTCAAGCAGCCAGATGAAATGAATGCTCGAGGGATCAGGGACAAAGCCATGCTTGAACTTCTTTATGCAACGGGATTGAGAGTTTCCGAGCTTGTTTCGATAAAGATTAAAAATTTGAATTTGGAGGAGGGATTTCTCATTTGTTTCGGTAAAGGCGGGAAGGAAAGGATTGTTCCTGTTGGAGGCTCGGCTGCAAAGGCTATCGACAGATATCTTGATGAGGCTCGACCCGGATTTTTAAAAAAACCAGATGAAATCCTCTTCCTTACCCACAGGGGTAGTGGCTTCACCCGCCAGGGTTTCTGGAAGCTTTTGAAAGCCTATGCCAAAAAGGCAGGTTTGGGCTTAATCATTAGCCCTCATATCCTTCGTCATTCTTTTGCCACCCATCTGCTGGAAAGGGGGGCTGACTTGAGGTCGGTGCAGTTGATGCTGGGCCACAGCCAGATAACCACCACCCAGATTTATACCCATGTCACCCGTCAGAGGCTTCGCCGGGTTTATGATAAGTATCATCCGAGAGCCTAACAACCTGGACTGTTCATAAAAACTGCCGATACTTATATATAATAGTTATGATATCCGCATATTATTTTGCTTTTTCGTTGGATCAAGTAGTGTTGTTTTTTTTAAGTTCCTTTTTTTCTATCGGCATTTTTTACCCTACGGGCGAGCCGATCTCACCGCATCTGCTGCGTTGCGGCCCATTCGCGGTGGGCTACCACAGCTTCATGGGCCGACGCCTTGCATCTGCGGCAAGCTCGACTCGTGAACAGTCCAGGTCAAATTCTGGACTGTTCATAAAGGACAGAAAGGCTTGAAAAGGAGTATCGCTATGAAGAAAACGAAAGTCATATTACTGCTTATCCCGTTGATTGTTTGCGCAGTAAAATTCTCTTTTCCTCAGGAGGAGTTGACCCTTACTCTTGAGAAGAGCATCCAACTGGCTCTTTCCCAGAATCCTTATCATCTGGCTGCGGGGGAAAGAGTGGAAACGGCCAGAGCCAGAATCAGGGAGGCTGTGGCAGGTTTTTTGCCATCTCTTAACGCCCAGGGGCTTCATACACTGGATGAAAAACTCTTTGTTCTGGAGTTTCCTTCCTTCATTCCAGGGCAGCCTCCTCAGAGAATATCGATGGACTTTACCAGAGATTATCAATTCTCTTTATCTCTGTCCCTTCCTCTTTTTACCGGCGGTCGATTAACATCTGGCTTCAGGCAAGCCAAATATGGCCTTCTCGCCGCAGAAGAAGACGTAAAGCAATCAGAACATTTAACCGTTTTTAATACCAAAAAAGGCTTTTATGGATATTTGATCACCAAAGATTTTGTCAAAGTGGCTGAGGAAGCCGTAGAAATTGCAGAGAAACATTTTAATAATGTCAAGAGCCTTTATAAGGTCGGCATGGCATCGAAGTTCGATCTATTGAGATCTGAAGTGCAGGTGACCAACCTGAAGCCTCAGTTGATTAAAGCCAGGAACAACTTAAAAATAGCCGAGCTGAGTCTTAAAACCTTGTTAGGTCTGGATCTTTCTCAGCCTATCGAGATTAAAGGAGAGATGACCTACAAGCCTTTTGAGCCTGATCTGGATGAGTCCATTTCCAGGGCACTTGTAAACAGGCCTGAAGTCAGCCAGCTTCGCTACCAGAAGCAGATTGCAGGAGAGATGCTGAAGCTGACACGGGCCTCTGGCCTTCCAAACATGGCCGTATCAGGCACGTATAATTTTTGGGCAGATAAATTAAACTTTGAAAAAGACACCTGGCAGGATTATTACACCATTAATCTTGTCTTCACCGTGCCTCTATTTGCAGGATTCTCTACTTCTGCCCGGGTGGCTCAATCTAAAGCCATGATCAGAGAGATCGAGTTGAACCGGAAAGGAATTGAAGATTTGATAAAGTTCGAAGTCAGACAGACAGTCCTGAAGTTAAAAGAAGCTAAAGAATCCCTTCTTTCGCAAGAAAAAAATGTCGAACAGGCTCAGGAAAGTTTACGAATTGCCGAACTGAATTTTGCAGAAGGAATGGCTACAACTCTTGATGTCAGTTCCGCTCAAGCCGCTTTATCTCAGGCTAAGACATACTATTCTCAGGCCTTGTATGATTATGTCATATCTCTGGCCCAGCTGGATAAGGCTATGGGAGTTGGGTGGAATGACTGAAAATGTGAGGGGAGAGAAGAAAAGAATGGTTGGAGATATTTGGAGGAGTGAAATGAAAATATTAACGGCTGCCAAAGCTTGTGTTGTACTGCTTTGTTTTCTTTCCTTTTTATCCTGCGGGTCTCAGAACCAGGAGGAGGAGAAAAAGGAAGAACGCTTCGGTGCTGCTACGGTCAAAGTGTTCAAAGTGAGAAAACAGAGGATTTCTGAGAAACTTTTTTATACTGGAGTGATTGAACCCTGGAAGAAAATAAACATCACCCCTGATATTGGAGGGAAAATCGCTAAGATCCATGTAGAAGAGGGAGACAGAATCAAAAAAGGACAGCTTCTTGCAGAGATGAACACGCGGGCAATCCGGCTTCAGCTTGAACAGGCTCAAGCTGGTTTGGCTGTGGCCCAAGCCAATTATAAAGACGCAAAAAGAAACATGGAGAGAATGGAACGCTTGCAACAGGAAAAGGCAGTATCTGACCAGCAGTATGAGAAAATAAAACTGGCATATGAGGCGGCCGATGCCCATCTTCAGCAGGGACGAGCCGCTGTAAATTTAGCCAGATATAACCTTGACGTATCTCTTATGAAGGCTCCATTCAGCGGAGTGGTGGCTTCGAAAAACGCTGAAGTCGGAGATGTCATAAATCCCATGATGGGAGGATTTTCTTCTGCGAGCGGGGTTCTGACACTTATGGATTTTTCTCGAGTAAAGATAGAAATCGATGTCTCTTATCAGGATGTGGTGCGCATCAAAAAAAGGCAGCTTGCACAGCTTAGAGTAACGGCCTATCCGGATAAGGATTTTCCTGGACATGTATCCCTTGTGAACATCACTGCCGGCCCGGTGACCAAGAAATTCAAGGTTGCAGTAGAGATTGCCAACCCAAATTTGCTTTTAAGACCCAATACGTTCGGGGAAGTTTTTCTCGAAGTCAGAACACATGAAAATACTCTGGTCATTCCTCAAAAAGCTGTACTTGAGGGCAAATATGTTTTTATCGTCCGGGAGGACAATACCGTAGAGAGAAAAGAGGTCATCCTCGGTCTTCAGACTTCGGATAGGATTGAAGTCATCAATGGGCTCAAGGAAGGAGACCTGGTTGTCGTCGAGGGTAACTACAGCCTTGAGGATGGAGCTAAAATAGATATTAAAGAGGCCTTAAAATGAAGATACCAGAATTTTCTGTTAACAGAAAAGTCACTACGGCCATGATGGCTATGATTCTGGTTGTAATGGGATTTCTTGCCTTTACCAGACTAGGCCTGGATTTTTTGCCTGACATCGAGTTTCCGACGGTATCTGTGATCACGACTTATACAGGAGCTTCATCTGAAGATATTGAAAGCACGATCACCAGACCATTAGAACAGATCATAAACACGATCAGCCGGGTGAAAAAAGTCGATTCTATGACAACCGAAGGGGCATCAGTCATCACGGTCGAATTTGAGTGGGGGACCAATCTCGACTTCGCTGCGCAGGATATCAGAGATCAGACAGGCCTCTACAGGAATTTTCTTCCCGAAGATGCGAGCGACCCCCTGGTTGTCAAATTTAACCTTGGCATGTGGCCTATTATTTTTGGCGGCATAACAGCTAACAGGCCTTCTTACGAGTTGAAGGAGTTGATAGAAGATGAGGTGGCGCCAAGGCTGGAGAGGATCGATGGGGTGGCATCGGCTCAAGTTTTTTCGATGGATGAGAGAGAAATTCTAGTCGATATCGATAAGGCAGCCTTAGTGTCCCTCAATATTTCCCTGGACCAGATTCTTTTCACCCTCAGGATGGAGAATCTGAATCTTCCTGCCGGGCGTATCGTCGAGAGGCATTCCGAATTTCTGTTAAGAACCCTGGGAGAATTCGAAAAACTTGATGATGTTCGCAACACCATCATCGGTATAACTCAGACCGGTCAGCCTGTGTATCTGAGAGATATTGCGGAAGTTAGAGATACAATGAAAGAGACACGCTTTCTGGCTCGGATTCAAGGCAAAAAAGGAGTTTTTTATTTCGTCAGCAAACGCTCCGGAGCCAACACTGTCATTACAGCTAAAGCAGTCAACAAAGAACTTGAAAAAATTAA
>DAOUYU010000026.1 GCA_030673995.1 Candidatus Aminicenantota bacterium | reverse complement strand
CTTCCTCAAGGAACTGGAGCGCGATGTTGTGCCCCGCAAAGGATTGATTCTGGATTTGCGCTTCAATTTTGGCGGAAATGTCCACGACCGCGTCCTCCAGGCCCTGACCAAGCCCGTCTATGCCAAATGGCGTATTCGGGGACTGTCTGAAACACCACAATCCACTTTTGGTGTCACTGATAAACCGGTGGTTTTATTGACCAACGAGGTCACCTTAAGCGACGGCGAGATGACTTCCAATGGATTCAAGACCTTGAAGCGGGGGCCTATTATCGGCAACACCACTTACGGCTGGCTGATTTTCACCACAGGGGCAGGATTGATGAACGGCGGTTATTTCCGCCTCCCGTTCTGGGGCTGCTATACTCTGGACGGAAAGGACCTGGAGACCAGCGGCGGTGTAAAACCTGATATTTTTGTGATAAATGACTTAAACCATGACCTCCAGAACCAGGATCCTCAGTTGGATAAAGCAATCGAGAAGGCGCTCGAATTAATAAAAAAATAAAAATTAGACACACTTGAAGAGAGCTTCCATCTTGCTTTTCCTGGACAGGATTTTTCCTGTTATATCACCAACTTCCTAAAACGCAAAAAATAGGCTAAGCAGAAAAAACAAAAGGAAGCGATAAATCTATATGCAAATCTCATGCAACCTCCGATTATAATAAGAATTAAAAATTATTCCTTCTTATCGCTCACCAGGATGAAGATTTTGCCTTTGATTTTTTCTATTTTCTGATCTAAAGAATCTTATCTTTCTGAGTATTTTTCTCTTGAATTCTTCAAGACAATAAATAAAGATATAAGTATAAAAATCCTATATAGAGAGAAGGGGATTGTGAGTGAACGCCAAGGGGGTAAAAGAAAAAATAATCTCACATCAAAAGCTGGAGAAAAAAATGAAAACAGGGACGAAATCTTTTGTATCGCTCCAGAAATTACAAAAACATCAAAAGAATTTTTTTATTTCCTGAAAAAAGAAAATATTGAGGACGAAATGAAAATTAAATCAAAATCAGTTTTTATTGTTGTGATTTTCATTGGGATTGTTTTAATACTCTTGACCATTTCAAGGCTTTCCACTGCCGTAGAACCGAAGCTTTTATGGAAGAAAGAGATACCTTCGAGGGCTTATGATGTATCTCTTGCTAAAGGGAGTGGGGATGTGATTTTTATTCATGGAGCTGGAAAAAATAGAATTACCCTTATTGATAAAAATGGAAACACTGTTTGGCAATGGGGCCCTTCATTAAAGAGAATAGCACTACCTCCAATAGCGATCTCAAAGGATGGGAAATACTTTGTCTATTCATCAGCAATAGGAAAAAGTGAAGATGTGCATTTTTGTGAAAGATGTGGAAAGGAGATATGGAGATATAAACATCATGGTTATCCAGTAATTTCTCCTAATGGGAAATATGTTTTTATTGCCAATCCTTTTGGTTGGGGAGGTTCATCAATTTTATTAGATTCTAATAAAAAAATATTATGGAAAAAAGATATAGGTAGTGTCGGTAATGTTATATTTACATCCGATAATAATTATATAGTTTTCTCAACTTATACCGGATATTGTCCAGATATCTATTTATTTAATATAAATGACATGAAACACAAAAAAATAGGAAGCGGACTTATTACAAGCATCTCACACAACGGTGCTTATATTGGGGTGGAAAATGAAAATTGTAAATATCACTATAAATCAAATGTTGAGAAGTCTCCTCCTGATGAGGGAATATATAACATGGAAGGAGTTTTGGTATCAGGGGGAAAAAATACAATATCTGAAGATGGGAATGTTGTAGTCGCTCATTTTGAAAACAGAATTGAAATAAGGCATTTCCCTGATGGAGCGATAATAAATGAATATCCCATCCAAAGATGGAAGTATCCTAGGATTTCAGAATTTTGTCGGTTAACCAAAGTTTCTTCTGATGGCAGATATGTGGCTATTTTTGGAAAAAGGACAGATAAAAAATCTTCCAGCAATTTATTTGTCATTGATACCCAAGAAGGACGTGTACGGGAAGAGACAATTGAGAATGTTGGAAGCCAGGATACAATTATTCTTTTTCTAACGAGTGATGGCAAGTTCCTCTTTGTGGGAATCTCTAAAGTGGAGAAATCCACATTGTATTATTATCAGGTATATTAGAAAGAAATAAATGAAGAAGAAAATTTTCTTAATTGGTTTATTTTACTTAATTTTCTCTGTTCAAGATATAAATGCCAAGAAAAAAAAGGGGACAGTCCCCTTTTTTATATTTTGATAATTCTTGCACTGAAAAAAAGTGAAAGATGGAAAAAAGGGGACTGTCCCTTTTTTTTTACACCCGAAGGGTAAAAAATGCCGATAGAAAAAAAGGAACTTAAAAAAAGGCGACACTACTTGATCCACTGAAAAAAAATGCTAATATGCGGGTATCATACTATTAAATAAAAGTAGCGGTAGTTTTTATGAATAATTCAGGTTAGTTAGAATTGTTAAATCTCTCTTTTCTGGCAGCAACCAGGGAAAAGAGAAAATATACAAGCGAGAAGGAGGAAGCATGACTTTAAAAAAAATAACTCGCAGAAACTTTTTTACGAAAATTACCGGAATCGGGATCGGTCTTTCCTTTATGAATAAAAAGGGAAGTCCTATTGTTAAAGCCTCTGGTAAAATAATCCGGCCACTCATTGTAACAAGCAAAACAAACCCTTTTGTCCGGGAAAAAGTGACCACTACAGGCTGGGAAGTATTACAGAAGGGAGGAAGTCCATTGGATGCAGCAGAAAAAGCTGTAAATGTTTCAGAACTTGACCCTAGGGATTCCTCTGTCGGCTACGGAGGAGATCCGAATGAAGAGGGATTTCTCCAGCTTGATGCTTCTGTAATGTCTGGCCTGGATAATAACAGTGCGGGCGCAGTTGCGGCATTAGAAAACATCAAGAGACCCTGCTCTGTGGCTCGACTGGTCATGGAACGAACAGACCATCTGATGCTAGTGGGAAAAGGAGCCTTAGAATTTGCAAAAATGCACGGTTTTAAGGAAGAGAATCTTTTAACAGAAGAAGCGCGAAAACATTGGGTGGAGTGGAAAGAAAACCTGAGTGACCGAGATTATTATCATCCTCCGCATAAAAAGTATAAAACGGAAGGAGGAGGTACGATAAATGTTCTCGTTTTGGATGACAATGGAGATATTGCCGGGGTAACAAGTACTGTCGGGCATCACTTCAAAATAGTAGGCCGTGTTGGCGACTCGCCTATTATTGGAGCGGGTCTATATGTGAATAATGATGTGGGAGCAGCAGGAGCCACAGGGCATGGTGCTGAATCTATAAAAATATGTGCAAGTTATTTAGCCGTTGAAAAGATGCGGGAGGGTATGTCTCCTCGGGAAGCTTGTAGATATGTATGCAAACGCGCAGCAGACCGTCATAAAGGGAGGCCGATGTTCAATTTAAAAATTGTAGCGCTTAATAAAAATGGTGAATACGGATGCGGTTCTGTTAGGGGAAGACTTGACAAGGAAAAGGGAATTTTAACAGGTCTTGGCTTCTGCGTTCATGACTCCAGAGGCCACAGACTGGAAAATGGTCAAGCTTTACTTCCTCCAATGACCGAAGAAGAGCGTAAATCTATACCCTGGAGATAAATGTTCATGATCCCTTCAGGAAGTATGGTCGTGGATTATTCTCCAGCCTTCGGGCAGTCGCTTGAATATTATGGTGAATAAACCCTCTTTGGCAGAATCTTTGAATACAAGCTTCCATCTGCCCAGCACATAGGCAAAATCTTTAGATTGAACTCTGATATCAATATCCGTAAAATCCAGTTTTCCCATTTTCTCCCCGGAATAGCTCTCTTTATAGCGGGCGAGAAGAGCCTCCCAGCCATTAAGTCTATTGTCTCCGGATTGAAAGGTGAAATCCTCTGATTTCCAGTAGTATTCCATAAAGCCCTCGATATTTCCCATGTTCCATGAGTTCTTTTGCTTGAAGAGAACTGTCTGAATCTCACTTTTTATTTGTGGAATATCTGGGGAGGCTTTAGAACAGCAAAAGAGAAGGCTAGCCAGGAAAACAATCAAAAGTGATTCAATTAATCTTCTCATTTTTATTAGACAGTAAAGATGAGCTTACTTTCCTCCTTTCTGTCTATTTTTGCGTAATGATCGTAAAAATTGAGCAGGTCAGTCAGGCTTGTGCCTTCCCCCATCTTCTCCAGCACCTTATTTTCTATTCGCTGGATGTTTTCAGCAGTTTCTAAAATTTCAGTCACATCTTCAGGATTCATGATAACTATTCCGTCATCATCACCATAGACGATATCTCCGGGTGAGACAGAGACTCCGCCGCAGTTGATTTCAATTTGTGTGCTAAAAATCTTGGAAGCGGCTCCTGCTACCGGGGTGATATATCTTGCGAATAGAGGGAAATTTATCTCTCGTATCCCGTAGACATCGCGGCAGCCTCCATCGACGACTATTCCTGCGAGCTTTTTCCTTTGAGCTTCGAGAGCAAATAATTCACCGGCTAAAGCTTTTTTATCCCCTTCAGCATCGATCACTAAAACCTCATCTTCTTCTGCATCATGGAGAGCCTTGAGCACCGTAAGGAAATCAACCTTAACATTGACAGTGCGGGCGATTCCCACCATTTTTAAGCCTTTGTTTATCGGTCGTATTTCAGGGTCCATAATCCTTATTCGTTCACTTACGTCGCAAATGCTGGCTGTATCCAATTGCATCAATCTGTCTTTTAATTTTTTAAAATCCATGATTCCTCCTTGAGGCGTGAATTTTATTTAACCAAGAATAACCTATTTTTTAAAATGGGCTATTTCTGATACATTAC
Organism: Candidatus Aminicenantota bacterium; assembly: GCA_030673995.1. Lineage (GTDB taxonomy): Bacteria > Acidobacteriota > Aminicenantia > Aminicenantales > Aminicenantaceae > JAGLWV01. The sequence goes on along the minus strand of DAOUYU010000026.1, from coordinate 8,476 downwards.
CTTTCCGCCGACAATAGTGTAGAGAATTTGGGTGTTCACGATTTCGTCCTCGGGAACGGTCATGATGTCTTTGGAAAGCACAACAATATCAGCCAGTTTTCCTGGCGACAGAGAGCCTAATATATCCTCTTGAAAGGCGGCATACGCACAATTATAAGTGTATGAGCGTAGAGCTTCTTCCCGGCTCATCCGCTGGTCGGGATAAAAGACCACGCCATCCTTCATTTTCCGTGTAACCGTGGCGTAAAAGCAGGCGATTGGATCAATATCTTCAACTGGAACATCTGTCCCGTTGCAGATAATCACACCTGATTTCATCAGTTTTTGCCAAACGTAAGCACCTTCTTCAGCCCGTCTCTCTCCCAGGCGTTTGAGCACATATGGCCCGTCAGAAGTGCAGTGAATTCCCTGCATGGAGGCAATAACACCCAGTTGACCGAAGCGTGGAATATCGTCTGGATGGAGATGCTGTGAGTGCTCAATGCGCCAGCGAAGGTCCTTTTTATCCGGATGGGCTTTAAAGGCTTCCTCAAAAATGTTAAGGGTCTCCTGGTTAGCCCTGTCTCCGATAGCATGAACACAGAGCTGGAAATCGTTCTCGATTGCAATCCTTGCGGTCTCTTTCACAGACTCGACTGTAGATGTATTTAATCCTGTGCTTCCGGGAAGATCTTCATACGGCTTCAACAACCAGGCTCCGTGTGGACCCAGCGCCCCATCAATCGAGCGCTTAATGGCCTTTACTGTCAGATGATTTTCTCCCATGCCGATGATTCTGTAGTCGGGAAGGCGTTGATTCAAACGTTCGTTGCTGTCCCTTATCATAACCCAGAGCCGCATTCTAAGCTTGCCCTCTTTGGCAAACTCCTTGAATAAATCGATGGTTTCGAATGGAGAGCCAGCATCATGAAAGCTGGTGACTCCTTTTTTTAAACATTCTTCTATAGCCAGCTCAACCTCCTGCCGTTGTTCGGCTTTTATCTGTTCAGTCGTGCGCTTCTCCTGATAATCGCTAAAGGGTCTGCGCAGGAGTCGTTGAGCCGTCTCTCTAAACACGCCGATGGGATTGCCGGCAGAATCTTTGACAATCTCTCCTCCAGGGGGATTTAAGGTTTTTTTTGTGACTGAAGCCAGCTCCATCGCTTTGGCGTTTGCAAAGCTGGAATGTCCACTGGCATGAGACAGGAGAACAGGGTTATCCGGTGAAATCTTACTCAATAAATGATGGAACGGCAGCCCGTCGACGTTTGGTTCAGGAATTTTATCCCATTTCTCCTGGTGCCAGCCTCTGCCCAAAATCCATTCTCCTGGCTGAGCTTTCTGGACTGCTTTCTTCACCATGGAAACAACTTCGCCCCAGTCCTTAACATGCATAAAATCCAGCATCATCTTGGACGACCCCAGACCGGTGAAATGGCCATGTGCATCGATGAATCCGGGAATGGCCAGCTTTCCTTCAAGGTCTATGACTTGAGTTGCCTGGGAAATATAGGATTTGATTCTTTTATCGTTCCCCAGAGCAACGATCACATCCCCCCGGACTGCCAGCGCCTGTACCTCTGGCTTTTTATCATCAACAGTAACAATTTTTCCATTCATCAGAACCAGATCTGCAGGCTCCTTCTTCGCACAACTGAAGAATAAACCTATAATTAAAACAGTTGAAATCATTAAAAGAGATTTTGAAGAGATTTTGCTAAACATAATAGCTACCTCCTACTTTGATGGAAATATCTTAATTTTTTTTTTGTCGGAATTCAAGCCTTTAGTCTGGCAACACTAGAAAAAAGGGGACAGGCAACTTTTTAATCAAAAAGTAGCCTGTCCCCATTTTTCCATGTCCCCATTTTTCTTCAGGTGAAGGTTTTGGGGAATATCCGAAACGACAATTAAATGAGGTCTTGACTATTTATTTGGAATGTCAGATAATTATTTGGCTTAAGCGTTCACTTCTTTAAACTTTCTGATAAAAGTGGTGTTTCGTTTGAAGTAAAGAGTGCATATTAGCACTTTTGAAGAGGTGTATCATGCCAGTACAGATTTACGTGGGTAACTTGACCTACAGTATGACAGAAGATTCTCTAAAAGAACTCTTTGCGCCATACGGTGAAGTTACATCTGTAAAAATTATCAAGGACCGTTTAACGGACAGGTCAAGAGGTTTTGGATTTGTAGAGATGGAAAATAAAGATGAGGCTGAAAGTGCAATCCAAAAAATTGACGGAACTGAAGTAGAAGGCAGGAATATGAAAGTCAATTTGGCCAGACCTAGAAGGGAGTAAAGCAGTCTCATAGTTCTATAGAAATATTCTTTCCAGGTAGTGAGCAACTGCTATCTGCAGTTACTCGATAACGCTCAATAAAAGTGTAAGCGTCGTTCTCTATCTATTTAGAATTGGAAAAAATAACAGTGCAAGAGGCGGGTTCCATTCATGGAAGCAAGAAGGCTGTAATTGCCGCCTTGCTGTGCAATTTTGGAATAGCTATATTCAAACTTATAGCTGCTTTATTCAGCGGCTCATCGTCGATGCTTGCCGAGAGTTACCACTCATTCTCAGATACATTAAATCAAGTGCTTCTTCTTTATGGCCTGAAACGCAGCAGCAAAGTGCCTGATGAGCACCATCGGTTTGGGTATGGAAAAGAGCAGTTCTTCTGGTCTTTTATGGTTGCCATTATACTATTTGGAATTGCCGGAACATTATCCATAAGAGAAGGTTACCATAAACTTCTGAACCCTGAACCGCTCAGCCATATCGGACTTGTTTATCTGGCTATTGCTGTGGCGATTGTATTTGAAAGTTATGCCCTCAGTATCGCTGTAAAGAATATTAAAAAAGAAATGAGGAACGAGCGGCACAGGAATATCATCGAGGGAGTAAAACACAGCAAAGACCCAACAACTCTGACGGTCTTGTTCGAGGATTCACTTGCTTTAATAGGACTTTTGATTGCGGCGGTCGCGATTACTCTGGTACACTTCACAGGAATCTTAATTATCGATGCCATCGCTTCAATTTTAATCGGATTGCTGCTCATGGTCTTTGCCCTGTTACTTGCTTTTGAAACAAAAAAACTCCTGGTCGGAGAAGCGGTAACACCACTCAAAAGGAGAAAAATTCTTAAAGCGATCAACTCCTTCCATGAGGTAAAGAAGATAATAAGCCTGAAAACGATGCATCTCAGCATGGATGAAGTGCTGATAACAGTAGAGATTAACTATAAGGATAACTTGATCGTTGATGAACTTGAAAAGGTCAATGACAGGATTGAAAAGAAGATAAAGGAGATACTTCCAAAGGCCAAGGTCTACATGGAAGCAGAAAATAAATAAATTTTTTTTGTGGGTAGTAGAAATCCAGTGATTAATCACAAATAGTATCTACCCCCAATTATTGAGAACTTACGAAAAATGAGATGCAAACAATTTTTCTTATTAACGATAGGCACGATTCTTTCTATTTTTCTTGGACATTCCTTACAATATGATGCTCCTTTTCTGAAAAAGGAATATCCACTCAGAGTTGAAGATGCACAGTCGAGGACTCGCCATATTTTTGCTCAAATTATCAAGAGTGCGAAAGAAAAGAAGTGGGAATCCTTACCCATCGGTGAATGCATTGGAAATATAGGCCTGCTTATGGTCGGGACAGAATACGTAGCAGGAACGATTGAGGGAGAGGGGCCTGAAATCTGCCGGGTCGACCTGACAGGATTGGATTGCGTCACATTTTATGAAAATGTACTCTGTACGGCAAGAATTCTTAAAAAAGGGAACACAACATATGATGATTTAATAGCTGAACTTACATTGACCCGGTATAGAGGAGGAAAATTAACTGATTATACTTCCAGGCTGCATTACACTTCTGACTGGATTTATGACAATGAGAAGAAAAAAGTGGTGAGAAACATCACGAGAAAAATCGGCGGAAAAGAATATCCCATTGAAGTTTCATTCATGTCCAAAAACCCAGGTTACTATCCGGCATTGAAAGAATTTCCAGAATTCATTAAAACAATCGCTAAGTTCGAGAAAGAAATCAATAAACGCCGGCACTGGTATATTTCGAAAAGAAAAGTCAGAAAAGCACAAAGACATATTCGAACAGGTGATATTATTGTTCTGGCCACAAACAGAGAAGGGCTGGATTATGCCCATACCGGCCTTGCCTATCGAGACGAGAAAGGCAATGTCAGGTTTCTACATGCCTCATCCGAAAAGAAAAAAGTCATGTTAGACACCGAACTCTATAAATACATACAATCGGTCGATACTTTTATCGGTATTACGGTAGCCAGACCGCAAGAGGTGAGGTATCCCTAGATTCTGAAGATTTGCAGCAAAACAACCTTCGCCTTATTTGCCGGGATTTTTTGAATAAAGATTGTCATGACCACCACGATCAAGAATAAAAAGCCGGGCAGATAAAGAGGCTGAAAACTGGTGCTGATGGACGTCTTAAATATGTTCGTCCACTTTATTGAGACAGAAGCCAGAGCATTCTTTAAAGGAGGCCAGAGACGAGTGATGAGGAGAAGGACGGCAACAAGGACATAGGGGACCCATGCTTTTAAAATCGAAAAACGGGGACTGTCCCCTTTTTTCCTGTCTTTCCCACCGGTCAAAGAGTGGGACTGTCCCCATTTCTCACCTTGTTCGAGGTTTTGTCCTTTCCAGTCTTGAGACCTGACCCCTCTTTTTCTTGAAGAACGGACTCCGATTTACTAAAATAAGCTCAGATATGAAAGACAGTCACAAAGACAAATCCCACACTTTTTTGGATAAAAAAGAAATCATCTCTGATCAGGAAGAGCAAAGAGAGTGTTTTGCAAAAGACTGAGGTCAAATCCGTTTCTTCCATAATAGAGGCACTTCAACTCTATGATGGATGCGAGATTGATGTCAGGCTTACAAAAGACAGAGTCCTGGTCCTTTACCATGACGTTACATATGGCCACCATTCTCTACTCAATACAGATTTTAAGGACCTCAGGGGTGTACAAACCCTCGAAAAACTTGTCAGCCATCCCCACGTGATAGAATTAATCAATGAAAAGGGCAAAACTCTCTGGATAGAGTCCAAAGAAGATACAGCCTTTGGTCTGAAAAAAAATACCCAATTATGCAGGACCCTGGCAAGAAAAACGACTGACCTACTAAAGTTTTCTAAGCTGCGTTTGGAAAATGTCCGTATCATATCTTTTTCTACAGAGATTTTAAAAGCTATAAGCGATATTCGGACATGCAGAATTGTGCCTTACCTTTTTTCGGTAACCAATCTTTTTATCCCGCATTACAACTTGAAGACAGTTACTCAGATGTTTACATCCCTGAAACGCCATATCCATGTGACCAAAAAAATGGGAATAGGGGGCCTTCTTTTCTCTAAGCTGTTTCTAAAAGGATTTTTTTCCTTGTTCCAGCCATCATTGGAAGAGATAAAATCTTTGGAGGAGGAAGATTTTATATTGGGGACTGAAGCTCAATCCTATAAAGAAGAGAAAGACTTCAAAGACTTTGTTATAATAACCGACTACCGCGGGGAGCGTAAAGATGGACGAGGGAAGGATGCGGGTCCGCTTATTTGCCATAGAGGGATGTGAAAAAAAAGATCAACGGGAGTGAATGATGGCCGAACCAAAGGCTTTTTCACCGGTCAAGCTAATCTGCGGAATTATCGCCTTTGAAGAACGCATTTTTAAAAAAGCAGAAGAAGATCTTGGCCGGCTTTATGGCCCGGTGGATCTGACCAGTCCTCTTTTCGAGTTCAAATTTACGGATTATTATGAAAAGCAAATGGGTAAGGATCTGAAAAGAAAATTCTTGAGTTTTGCCGAGTTTGTTTTGCCTGAAAAACTAAGTGAAATAAAGCTTCAAACAAATGGACTCGAGGAAGAGCTGAGAAAAGAATTCCAATCAGGCCGGAGAATCGTCAACATCGATCCAGGCTACCTCACGTCCTCTTCTTTAATCATGGCTACAGCAAAGGATTTTGCCCACAGGGTTCCTCTGCGCGATGGGATCTATGCCCATTTAGAATTATTATTCGGCAAAAAGGAAGCCAGACCATTGAGTTGGACCTATCCTGATTTTAAAACGACAGACTATCAGAGATTTTTTATGGAAGTCAGAAGGATATATTTATCACAGCTTTCCGCTTCTTATTGATGTCAGGTAATTTTTCATTCCGGCGTCTTTTCCCATAAGCGCTTCGGCCGCATTCAACACTGCTAAAACTCCCTTGTCAAAGGGATCAAGAATGGCAGCATCCAGCCCTCTCTGGAGAGCCAGAACGAGAAAAACTCTATTCAGTAGTTTCCTACGAGGGAGTCCAAAAGAAACGTTGCTTATTCCGGCTATGGTTTTTACAAGTGGAAATTTTTTCTTTATTTTTTCGAGCGACTCAAAGAAGAGAGTTGGCGCATTTCTATCGACACCAACAGGATGAACAAGTGGATCGACGAAAATATCCTCTATGCTTAATCCTTCCTTATCGAGAAGAGTCAACATTTTATCCGCGATCGAAAGCTCCTGGTTAGAGCTTTTGGGCAAACCGTTATCATCGAGGCAGAGGACAACGACGCGAGGCCTGTATTTCTTGATCATGGGAAGTAAAGCCTTGATTTTCTTCGACTCACCGCTCAAGGAATTCAGGAGGGCCTGGCCTTCATGATATTTCAGGCCCACTTCCATGGCTTCCGGATTGGGAGTATCAATGGATAAGGGAACATGGAGTTCTTTTTGAAGGAGAGGAATAGCCCATTGAAGAGTCTCTGCCTCCTTATCCAGGAGGGCTGCCGAGTTCAGGTCTATGTAGCTTGCTCCAGCCTTTTCTTGCCTTTGAGCCTGGTCAACTAAGAATTTTATGTCTTTTTGCTCCAGAGCTTGAAGCACGGAACGTCTGCTGGAATTTAGCCTTTCCCCGACAATGATCATTGTCTAATGAATCAAATTCCTCTTGTCATTAAAATCATAACCTGTAACTTTTTAATACTCTTCATCTATGTCGAGGGCGGAAATTTCCCTGAATTTTTTTACAATATCAGGAAGTTCCTGAACTACAGCATTAACATCCTCTTCAGTATTAAATCTGCCCAGAGATAAACGAATAGATGAACGGGCCACCTCAGGCCTAAGACCTATTGCATTGAGAACATGTGAGACATCCTCCTCTCCCTCACTGCATGCAGAACCTGTGGAGACATAGATTTCTTTTGTTGCCAGTGCCAAAAGAATGGCTTCCGCCTCAAGGCCCAGAAAGGAAAAATTCAGGGTTCCTTTTATCCTGTTCTTCTCATGGCCGTTAAATTTCACCTTGGGAATTCTTTCCTCAATTTCTTTTTTAAGTCTCTCTGCCAGGTTTGTTATCCGTTTCTTGTCCTTATCTCCTCTTTCCTTAATAATCCGGACCGCTTCTCCTAATCCGACGATCCCGATTGTGTTTTCTGTCCCTGCTCTCAATTCTCTTTCCTGATGTCCTCCGAAGATAAGCGGCTCTATTTCTGTCCCTCTCCGGATGTAAAGAGCGCCCACTCCTTTGGGGCCATAGATCTTATGAGCGGAAATAGAAAGGAGGTCAACCCCTAATCTGTCGACATTCACATCGATCTTGCCAAAGGATTGAACAGCATCGGTGTGAACAAGAACTTCTCTCTCTTTTGCTATTTTGCTTATCTCCTCGATGGGCTGGATTGTTCCCAGCTCATTGTTGGCATGCATGATGGAAATGATGGCGGTTTGAGCTGTGATCGCGTCCTTGAGAAAATCGACATCGATAGTTCCATGCTCATCCACCGGCACATAGGTAACATCCAGGCCCTTTTTCTCAAGATAGCCAGCTGTCTGAAGGATTGCAGGATGTTCGATGGCAGAAATAATAACTCCTTTTTTTTCAGGAAAAGCATTCAGTACTCCACGGATAGCAAAATTATCTGCCTCAGTTCCCGAGCCAGTAAAAATGATCTCTGTTCTATCGGCTCCTAAGGCCTTGGCTATGACTTCCCGGACTCCCGTGAGGATCTCCTTAACTTCTCTTCCGATTGGATAAAGAGATGATGGATTTCCAAATTTTTCCTTTAAAAATTCAGACATTTTCTCCGCAACAGCAGGATCTAATGGAGTTGTCGCGTTGTTATCAAGATATATCATGCAGCAAGCTCTTTCTTAAAATTTATTCTCCCAAAGGATTCATAACCAAGCCAGATTTGAGCTTGGGAAAAAAATCCGTTGATTTTTGAGGCATAAGCTCTCCGTTCTCGACGACGTCTCTGACCTGACCAAGGGAAACAGGCTTGAGGAGAAAAATCATCTGATAGTGTCCCTGTATAACTTTTTCAACACCCTCATCAAGCTTTCTGATGTAGCTCACACTGTTCTCCTGAGAGAAAGGTCCTGAACATAAGGCTTCGAGCTTGTCGATGATCAGAGAATGAAGAATCGCTACATCCAGGGATTTCCATTCTCTGGATTTTT
>DAOUYU010000164.1 GCA_030673995.1 Candidatus Aminicenantota bacterium | reverse complement strand
TCGTCTATGGTAAGCCGGGTAGTATCTTCTACTGTGTCCCGGCCTAGCCCTCGATATCGTCCCATTTTAAAGCTCTGATTTTTTTTGATTTCCGTAATATATAGGAGCTAGTGCAAAAATACTCCATAATGTTTTTATACCTTTTTGCTCTCTTTTGAGCTCCAAGCATGGATTGAAAATCATTTAAATAGCTTTCTCATTCCTCTACCGTTCCCAGCATATACGGCTCACTTCGTTCGCCCAAATTTCGGCTTCACCGAAACTTCGTATATGCTGGGTTAGGCGACCCCGTTAGGTGCGAGCCACGATAGTGTCGAAGCGTTTGCGAGGCGGTATTTTTAGATGCCATCTCTTTTCAACCTCCTAAAATCCAGTCTACCTTTAATCCTTTATTTTCAAAAAATTCTTTCACATGTCTCTCATTATTCACTCTTAAATTGCTGTCAATTTCTGGAGATAGGTCGGCCCACAATTTATGTTCAAAAAGTCGTGTTATTCGACCTCTTATAAGATCCCAATCATCCTCAGAAATTTTCCTTAAAAATATTTTTCCTCTTTCATCTTCATCATACAGTTTTAAAACTGCTGAGGTAACAGCTCGTAACATGCGACTCCAAGCCTTTAAGGATCCTGCAGCATATGCTCGCTCAGCTACTTTATGGCTACTATCATTCCTTGTAGGATCCCACTTTCCATCCAAGGTTTCTTCCGCTAAAATATTTAGTAATTTGATAACATTTTTTCTTTCAAATTCTCGAAGTTCATCGGATTGTTCTATATCAACGTCTAAAGGGGGTAAAGTAATAAACTGCTTAAAGATCGTCTGTTTTATACTGTGAATAGTTAATGGGTTCTTTCTTGTGCGATTTCTTTCTGCTATATAATCCACAATTTTGTTTTCTTTATCGTCCAAAATAGAATCATATATGTTGCTACAAGTCATGTTTAGGGCTTCTGACTTCTTCTTCCCCTTCCTTTCTAAAAATTCAACAAATCCTTTTTCTGACTTTATTCCTTTAGTCTCAAGATATTCTCCCCATTCCTCTTTAAACAAATCTGCCCACTTACTTATCAAAACCGAAGTAAAGAATTGCATTTGTCTTAACTTATCATGGGCCGTGAGGTTGGTTTCTTTAAGTATTCTCACCTCTGGCTCGATATAAACTTTACATTCAATTTCCTTTCGGCCACACCAAATTTGAGCCGCAGATTTGTGTTGACCATCAAATAGTAAGATTTTATTATCCTTCAAGCGGCAAATAGCTGGAGAAAGCTGTGTATGGGTAAGCATATGTCTATATAGTTCCCATAATCGTTTCATTTCTATAGGCCTTGGTTGTAATTCAGTGTCATTTTGAATGTACTTCACAGGCAAAGTTATATAGAAATACTTATAGATAGTGGATGGACATATATAGAGTGGAAGAACTATCGGGTCCGATCTGTCCTCAAGAAATAACTTTATAGTCCTATCTGATATTTCATAAGTTAAGCCTTTCCCAAATTTTTCATCACCAATTTTTTTCTTTAATACATCGTCTAATCTTCTTGGTTCTGGTGATTTTAAAAATTCCTCCATTTCTAATCTAGTTCTAAATTCGGTAATTGATAATATGCGTATTCTTCTGTGATGTTCTTTACATACTGGTGCCAAATTTGAAATCTCCGTCTTTCCCTCTTCCGAAAATGGTTTAATGTGATGAAATTCTATATCTTCTTCATTCTCGATAGGATGGTCATTTACATAACATCTTACTTTTCCATCCCGAGTATGTTGAGCTATTATTATCTTTTTTTCTTCTTCTGTTGGTTCACGATGTGTCATTTTCTATTCACCTCCATCATTTAACCGCCTCACAAATGTCGCCTAACGGTAACTTTACCTGCTCCCCGGCGAATAATTCTTTTGCCTACTTTGCCCTTCTGGACTGCATTTATGTCCCCTAAAATCTTTGCCAGCCAATAAAGAAAGCCTCTTGTTTTCGATATGTTTGTCATGCTTCTTACCTCCATAAATTTTAAATCTAAATCTTTTCTTTCCCCGTACCCCTTAAAAACGAGGCTTTCAGCTCGCCATAGACGAAGGATTTCAAGTCTCCGCATAATTTACCATTTTATTTGACAATTTCAATGCCTTGACCACGATTCCAGAAAACCATTCTTGAAGGTCAACTGGATGAAGTGCGCCCCGCTGTCGCTAAACATAGTCCGGACCCTATAGTCGTTTCCCCCGACATGATACGAATCCCAGTCAACCGTGCCTGAATAGCGAGACCAAACAACGAAAACAGCCTCTTCTTCATTCATTTCCTCCATGAGACGGCCATCTCTTACGGCCTCAAGGATTCTCGCCGGCCGTTTCCCTTCCATTTTTTGACCGCGCTGAGGTCTTCCAGGAGTCTGGCCAGGAAACATAAGAGTCCTCGTGTCTTTGAAATACTCGCCATCGAGCCTCACCTCCTTAAGGGATAGCGTTAATCAGCGCTTGATAGTGCTTCCGTCCTTGAAAATGATGCCGTGAACCTCAAACTGCACCTTGAGGTTCTTGGTGTCGATTGTCTTGAGGCGGTTATGCTCTGGTGTGAACCGATTCAGTTTCATCGAATGATCATTGTCCTTAACGGTTCGGCCAGCTGGGACATCCTCTTCCAGAGTAATACGAACCTTGAGAATTTCCGAGTCAAAAAGATCGGTAAAGATCAAAACTCCCTGGACCGCCTTGATATCCTTTTCGGTGTGGTTGATAAGTAACAGATTAAAGCCGAGGTGATCAGAATAGTTCGCCTCGAAAACGTGCTTCCCAGTGAGCTTGACTTCGAACATGCTGTCAATTTCAGCCAGACTTTCCTCTGCAGGCACAGTAGGACTCTTAGCAGGAGCGGTGCTTCCTTCCTCAAAGGTGAATAAGGGAATATCATAGATGAGAGCACAACGCTTCATATCAAGCATAGCGAGTTGCTGCTGATGAGTTGCCACTGTCGAAAGCTTCATCACCTGAACCAGGCCGCCGCTGTACTGATCCGCTTCCTCCTGGACCTTTTCCATCTCCTGGACTATTCTCAGGGCTTCGGTTTCCAATTTATTGAGCAACTCATTCTTATTAGCATGGGGAGCATATTCCTTGCCCTCGACCGTGTAGTTGATTTTCACCCTGTAGTTTCCCGCCGTCAACCTTTGTTCGAGCATCGCTTTGGTATGCTCGAGGATCTGTATGCGGGAATCGAGCAGGGCCTTAATTAGTCCTCCAGTGTACTTCTCAGACTCGGTTCTGGCCTCCTTAATCTGCTGCTCGAGCCCCAAGATCTCGTTTTTCAGCGGCTGTGGATCGAATTCCTGGGCCCTTGCGCATGAAATAAAATTCAAAAAGATACATAAAATAATAATTAACCTTTTCATAAGACCTTCCTTACTTAAAAAGTTTTTGAATCCTTTGCCAGCCATTTTTCCGGCAGCTCGTCTCCCCAAACTACTTCATAATGTCTGTTGCTGAAAAATGGAGGGTCAAGGTAAATAAGGTCAACTTTAATGTTTTGTTTCTTCAGGTCATCAAGAGCCTTTAAATTATCTCCACATAACAAAAGGCTTTTAGTAAGTTGATTGTTTTTCTTCATTCTAAACCTCCGTTTTTCTAAAAAGGGAAACCAAAAATCAGAAATATGAGAATCCAGAAAAATCCCCATTTCAAGAGCCAGAAAAAAGCCTTGAGATTCTCTCTCACTTTTCCTCTCTTAAAGATTCTTACCGTTTCACTTTTAGACGGTGGTACTTTGCCTAATTTTCTTTAAATCTTCAAATGCCTTTTTATGAATCTTGATTCTATCTGATAATTCTTTCCTAAAGTTCAAGCGATACTCCCAATTAA
>DAOUYU010000016.1 GCA_030673995.1 Candidatus Aminicenantota bacterium | reverse complement strand
AATCCTAAATTGTCCTTCGATTCTACTAAAAAAAAAGGGCGGCCATCAATCATCCGATGTGCCGCCCTTTTCAGGTCTGAAAAATTGCCGTTGAGAAATCCTTTCGAGTTAGGATTATGTTGCTCCAGCAGACGTTCTCCGACCGCGAATCCAGGATCCATTCCACATGACCAAATCATAGTTGAAATGGGCCATCGCGGAAACCACAAAGAGTCCGGCTTCAGGTGTAGTGGGAGCGAAGGCAAAAACTTCCAGTGTTTTATCCCTTCCGTAGGAAGCAACCACAAAATCATCTAATTGAGCATCAGCAATTCCCCATTGTCCATCTGCAGCAGCTCCACAATAGACATAGAAACTAGTGCCCCACTGGTCGGTAAGGGGCATAACTTTGATATAGAAGGGAGAAAGTCCAGTATAGAAAGCATCAGTGGCAGCATATGTGCCGTCTTGAGCAGGAGCCACACCGTTGTCTGTTATGAAGTCTGCAATAGACGTGGAGATGACCGTGATATCCTTCATTGTGCTTGTCTGCTTGGCTTTCTGGATGGCGGTTATAGCATTAGGAATGAGTAGTGCAGCGAGAATTCCGATGATAGCAACAACAATAAGTAACTCAATCAGCGTAAAACCTTTTACTTTTTTTAACATAATAAAAACCTCCTCTTTCCTGTAGGTTTGTTTTTGATCCGACAGGAAACATCACGTTAAAATTGTTTTACATCCTATATATAGCAAGTTTCGTGCCAAATCGCAGACTTCTAAGTTAAAGATAATAAAGAAAATAACATTGACGCGCCCTAATTTTTCCTAAAACATGACACTTTACGACTTTATCATGACAATAATTGGCATTCATAAAAAATCCTTTTACCCCCCGTCTGCTTGAACCTTCCAGCCTTCTCAGGAAGATTTTAAGCTGTATTTGTCTACAAGGTACCTCAAGGTACGGTAGCTGATTCCAAGGAGAGAAGCTGTTTCCTTGAGATTGCCTCCTGCAGCCTTTCGGGCATGCTGGATATAATTTTTTGAAATCTCATCCAGATGGGAGCTCAGGTTGAAGCCCGGCTCAAAGAGATAATCCGTTTCATGCTTTTTTCTGGAAGAAAAAAGCCCTTCAGGCAGGCTTTCTTTTGTAATGATCCCTCTTTCTTCGATGGCAACGATTCGTTCTATTATGTTTTCCAGCTCTCTGACATTTCCAGGCCAGGAGTAAGATTCAAATATATTTATAACCTCAGGAGCGATCCTCTTGATCCTTCTTCCCATCTTATCGCAGTATTTCTTGAGAAAATGAGAAACAAGAAGCGGCATGTCCTCTTTCTTTTTCCTTAAGGGAGGCATTTCAAAAGAGATGACATTTAGCCTGTAAAAAAGGTCTTCGCGGAATCTCCCCTCCTCTATTCCTTTATTTAAATTCTGGTTAGACGCAGCGATAATCCGGGCATCCACAGTAATCTCTTCCGTCCCACCGACTCTTCTTACTCTCTTATCCTGGAGAGTGCGGAGGAGCTTCACCTGACTCGCAGTAGGCATCTCTCCTACCTCATCTAAAAATATTGTGCCTCCCTCCGCAACTTCGAACATGCCTGCTTTATTAACCAAAGCCCCTGTGAAAGACCCTTTCATGTGCCCAAAAAGCTCGCTCTCTATCAAGCCCTCAGGCACGGCTCCACAGTTTATTGAAACAAACCGCTTCTCATGACGGCGGCTGAGAGAATGAATGGCCCGGGCAGCCATCTCTTTTCCTGTTCCGCTTTCTCCTGTGATGAGAACAGTAGAATCTATGTCTGCGACCTTCTCAACCAAGCTGAATATCTCCCTCATCTTATTGCTCTTTCCCACTATATTCTTGAAGCTGTATTTCTCTCTAAGTGCTTTCTTCAGGTGAATGTTTTCCTGTTTAAGCCTTTTCTTTTCCAGGCCTTGGGCAACGATGATTTTTAATTCATCCACATCAAAAGGTTTGACGACATAATCAAGCGCTCCCTCTTTTAAAGCTTCTACAGCCTGCTTGATCGTCCCGTAGGCTGTCATCATGACGACCGGGATGTCCGGTCTTTCTTTTTTAGCATGCCGTAAAATCTCCATGCCGCTGAGCTGAGGAAGTTTTATATCGGTGAGAATAAGGTCAATGTCCTTGCTGTCGATCGATTCAAGAGCTTGAGCAGCAGAGAGGCAGGTCTCCACACCATATCCTTTCTTTTTAAAGACTACGGAGAGAAGATCGAGAATGCTCTTCTCGTCGTCTATGATGAGTATTTTTTCCGCTATTTTCTTTCTCCTCTTTTTATTTCATCCCCAGTTTCTCACGCTCCCCTATGGGCAGGGTAATTGTAATTTCTGTCCCTTTATTTGGCTCAGAGTCAACTTTAATATTCCCTTTATAGGTGTCCACAATTCGCCTGACAACCGAAAGCCCGAGTCCTCTGCCGTTCTTGAAACCTGAATAAAAAGGATCAAAAATTTTTTCTTCCTCCTCTCTTGTCATGCCTATTCCTGTATCTGCGATCTTTAATTGGATCTTATCCTTTTTCTCCTGATTGAAATCTATGGTCAATTCCCCTCCTTTGTGCATGGCTTTGGCAGCATTTTTAATGAGATTCCAGAAGAGCTGTTTGAATTGATTGTTGTTTCCGAAGTAATAAACATCTTTCGATTTAAAGTTTCCTTTTACCTGTAAATTGCCGTTAAGCTCACCGCCTCCTTGAAGCAGCATCAGGGTTTCCTTTAAGACAGCCGACAGATTGATCGAGGAAAACACATTCGGGGTGGGGGAAGCTAAATTCAGAAATTGCTCGATAGAAAGAGAAACTCTCCTTGATTCATCGACTATGATATTCATCAATTCTTTCTGTTCACCGGTCAAGTACAGGTCATCTTTAAGAATCTGAACGGAGCCTGAGATGGCCGCCAGGGGATTCCTGATTTCATGAGCGAGCTGAGCCGAGACTTCTCCTGCAACTGCCAGCCGGTCCTTAACTTCAAGCTCTTTCTGGGCCAGGCGCAGTTGGTCCTTTGTTCTTTGCAAACTGCCGGTCAGATAATTCATCAAAAAGGCTACAAGGGAAAAAGCACTCCAGGCTATAAAAATATTGTTCGTTACAAGACCTAGAGATATTTCCCAGCCTTCTTCAATACCATAATAAGGGATTATCTTAAAATACATAAACTCTACCAGCAAACCAAAAAAGATTGATGAAAGAGCTGCAGTTACATAGGTAGCGCGTTTTGAGAGAACGATGCTTGCTGCAATTATTTCGAATATATAAAGGAAGTAAAAGGACCCTTTTAATCCACCGGAAATGTAGACAAGAGCTGTTATCAGGATGAGGTCAAAGAAAATCTGAAAGTAGACCTGAGCTGAGTAATGTTTTCCCCAGAGATATAAAATGAAATAGATGAAAGAGAGAAGATAGAAAAAGAGGATTAAATAATAAAAAGGACTAAGCGGAAGAAAGACTGGTGTAATGGATTGGATGATGAATGCTGAAACCACAAGAGAAGTGACAATGACTAGACGCAGGAATATAAACCATAATATATATCTTTTTCTTGAGGTTATGTCTTCTTTTTCCTGACTCTCATACATGTTGGGCGTTCATCTTACTTCTTTTTTCTCTCAAATCGAGTGAGAACTCTTTTCTTCTTAATCTTGCTCTTCTTTAAAACTGCTGAATAAGATTGAAGACCGGAAGGTACATAGAAATAACGATCCCTCCGACCAACATTCCGACAAAGATAAGAAGAATCGGTTCTAACACGGAAAGAAGGGCGCCGACCGTGGTTTCTACTTCTTGATCATAAAAATCGGCCAGCTTCGTCAACATCGAATCCAGATTTCCTGTGGCTTCACCTACCCCTACCATCTGATAGAACATATAAGGCAAACGCCCCTGTTCTTTTAAAGCGTCCGTTAGGCTTGAACCCTCTGAGACCTTGGTTCGAGCATTCATAAGACGGGTTTCCAGGATTACATTTCCAGCAGTTGTAGAGGTTATTTTAAGGCTCTCCAGCATGGGCACACCTCCGGAAAGGAGTGTGCTTAAAGTGCGGGTGATGCGAGACAGAGCAACCTTCAAAACCATCCCTCCAAACAGAGGCATTCTAAGCATTGAGCTGTCAATCACCATTCTTCCCGTTTTTGTTTGCTTAAAATACCTGAAAAAAAAGATAAAGCCCACTATCCCGAAAACAATGAACAGAATATAGCTCTGGACGAAATTGCTGAAAACCATCACAATTTTTGTCAGAAGAGGTAAATCTGCCCCCAGCTCAGAAAAAATACCGGCAAAGATCGGAACGATTTTCCACATCATGAAAATCACGACAACAAGAGAAAAAGAAAGTATGGCCACAGGATACATCATGGCCTGCTTGACCTGGGCCCTTAACTTGACAATTTTTTCCTGATATTCGGCTAAACGCCTCAACATGACATCCAGTGAACCGCTCTCCTCTCCAGAGCCTACAAGATTGCAGTAGAGGTTATCAAAGACCTTGGGAAATTTCTTCTTAGCCTGATTTAGAGTAGAACCGCTTTCCACATCTTTCTTGACGCTGTTGATCACCTTTTTAAAATACTTGTTCTTTGTCTGCTCGGCCAGCATCGTCAAGCTTTGAATCAAAGGAAGATCCGCGTCTATCAACACAGAAAGCTGCCGACTGTAGACCGATAAATCCTTGACCGGAACTTTTTGTTTTTCAAGAAAGGGAAGTTTTAGCTCTGCAGGTTTCTTTTTGACATTAAAAACAGTTATTTGTTCTCTCTGGAGTGCTCTCATCAACTCGGACGGAGACTTAGCTACACGCTCTCCTCCCACAGCATCACCGTATCTATTTTTTCCTTTCCAAATAAAAATAGCCATTATTTTCTCCCTATTTATTATCTCATTCTATCCGGAGAGCGGGTTGGCGAGACTACCTTATAGCCCTCCTTTGCTTGAATAATCTCTGACAATTCATCTGTGTTATAAGAAATCTTCATGGCAGTCTCAAAACTAATGATATGTCTAAAATAAAGATTAGATAAAGCCTGATTAAAGGTATTCATCCCAAATTTTTCCTGACCCGTCTGCATGGCCGAGTATATCTGGTGGAGTTTATTCTCTCTTATGAGGTTCCTGATCGCTGCATTAGGGATGAGTATCTCCATGGCCAGAACTCTTCCTCTTCCATCCAGCCTAGGCAGCAGGGCTTGAGTCAACACCGCCTCCAAACTCAGGGAAAGCGTTATCCTTACCTGATCCTGATACTGGGAAGGGAAAATATCGACAATCCTTGAAATCGTCTCAGCGGCAGAATTGGTATGAAGCGTAGAGAAAGTGAGATGGCCGGTCTCGGCAACATGCAAGGTGGCTTCTACGGTCGCCAAATCTCTCATTTCCCCGACTAAGACCACATCCGGGTCCTCTCTTAAAACCGAGCGAAGTGCATTGGGGTAAGACAATGTGTCAACATGCAGCTCTCTCTGGTTGATCATGGCTTTTTTTGGAGAGAAAAAATATTCAATAGGATCTTCTATGGTCACGATATGAACACTTCTTTCCCTATTGATATGGTCAATCATACAGGCCAGAGTTGTTGATTTACCACAACCTGTTGGCCCGGTCACCAGGATTAACCCCCGGGGCGCATGGCAGATCTGGGCAACTCTTGCAGGAATGCCCAGTTTTGGAAACGAGAACTCTTCTGAAGAAAATCTCCGGAAAGCCCCCGCTACAGAACCTCTCTGCATATAGACGTTCCCCCGGAAACGGCCTAGCTCTTTAATACCGAAAGAGAAGTCAAGCTCTAGCTTATCCTCAAACATTTTTTTCTGCCTGTCTGATAATAACGTGTAAACCAGACTCTTGGTGTCAGAAGCCGTTAAAGGCGGATGGTCGATTGAAACAAGTTTACCATTGACTCTGATCCTTGGGGGGATGCTGGTTGATATATGCAAGTCGCTCGCGTTTCTTTCGCAGGTGATTTTCAGCAATTCCTGGGCTGTCTTTATCATACTTCTACCTCCGAATCTCTTATAGTCTCTCTCAAAACTTCCTCAATAGAAGTGACCCCCTCTTTTATCTTGCACAATCCGCTTCCACGCAGGCTAAGCATTCCCTTTTTCATAGCTAGCTTTTTTATCTCTGCTGGTAGAGCTTTTGTTAAAATGAGGTTCTTTAGATCATCATCTATTTCCATAACCTCAAAAAGCCCTACCCTGCCTTTATAACCTGTATCATTACAAGTAGCGCAGCCGACGGGTCTGAAGACTTTTACTTCCTTCGCTTCTTCCGGAGTAAAGCCTATATCAACAAGAGCTTCAGGGGAAAGTTTCTGTTCCTCTTTGCATTTTTTACACAGGCGTCTGATCAGCCTTTGGGCTACGACTAAAGCGAGAGAATCCGCGATTAAAAAAGGCTCAACATTCATGTTTATCAACCTGACAATTGTACTTGCTGCATCATTGGTGTGAACAGTGGAAAAAACAAGATGCCCGGTCAATGCGGCTTTAATAGCGATGTCTACAGTTTCGTAATCTCTCATCTCCCCGATAAGCATGATATCAGGGTCCTGCCTTAAAAAAGACCTGAGAGCAGATGAAAAGTTCAAGCCAATTTCTTCTTTTATGTGAACCTGATTAACTCCAGGCATATAAAACTCCACAGGATCTTCAGCCGTCATGATATTCTTCTCCTGGGAGTTCAAGTTGGAAATAGCTGAGTAAAGAGTATTTGTCTTTCCGCTCCCGGTAGGCCCTGTGACCAGAATAATTCCCCATGGCCTAAGGATGGCTTTCTGGAAAATATCAAGGGTTTCTTTCTCAAATCCTAATTTCGAAAGGTCCAGCTGCAAATTCTCCCTGTCAAGGATACGGGAAACTATCTTCTCCCCAAAAATGGTTGGTACGCTGGAAATTCGCATGTCAACTTCTTTACGCTGGTTTTCCCCCAGCTTTACTCTCATTTTTAACCTTCCATCCTGTGGCAATCTTTTTTCTGCTATATCCAAGGAGGAAAGGATTTTCACGCGGGAAATCACCGGATTTTTGAACTTCATGGCAAGATCCATCATTTCATGAAGAATGCCGTCGATACGGTATCTCACCCGGAAGGATTTTTCGTACGCTTCAAAATGGACGTCACTCGCTCCTTTCTTTACGGCGTCCACGAATATTGTATTCACAAGGGTAATAACAGGGGCTTCTTCTGTGGAGTGAACCAATTCTTCAATACTGTACTCTTCCTCTTGTTCCTCGATGACATTGACCGAGCCATCTTCAGCCTGCTCGATCTCATCGATTATCTCCTTGACTTTTAATGCATCGGAACTCCCGTAATATTTGTTTATAGCATCTGTGATACCTGATTCAGAAGCGATAACTGGCTGGATGCTCAAGCTAGTGCGAAACCTAACGTTTTCAATAATATCCAGGTCTGTTGGATCGACCATAGCCATTGTTAAAAAAGATCGAATGCGATGAATGGGCATAATCATGTGCTTTTTGGCAATATCTGCTGGAATGAGGTTGATAACATCCGGATAGACTTCGAATTGATTAAGATCAATGTAAGGATATCCCATTTGGCGGCTTAAAGCCTGGGCCATCTCTTCTTCCGAGATGTATCCTAGAGCTACCAGAGCGCTGCTGGTTGAGACTTTATTCTTTTTCTCATACCCCAAGGCATCCTTTAATTGTTCTGCTGTTATGAGCTTTTCACGCAAAAGAAGCTCACCAAGATTTGATGCCATTTTTTCTCCTTATCCAGTGCGTAAAATTAGTCCATACAACATAATCAATATGACAATCTTTGTCAACTCGTTCGCCTTCATTTTCTCTCGTGCAGCCTTTTAATAATTCACAGAAATATGACGGCCTAAACCTGCGGATTTTCTCTGTCTCTCCAGGTTTTTTTCATTATGGCCGGTTTCATATGGTTGCAGAGAATTCTTATACTGTCAATCATCCGTAGAGGGGATATGAAAGGTGAATTTTTGGTTCATTTCCTCACCTAAAAAGGTTAGAAGTTTATTTCATAACCGAGGACGGGTAAACGTCCAAAATCACATCACAAATGAGTTCAGTTTGACAAAAAATGGCAACAATCTGAATTCCCTTTGAATTATTCACGGAGGCTGGATTATTCACGAGTCGAGATTGCTGCAGCGGCAAGGCCGCAGCCCATGAAGCTAAAGCATTCACCTTTTTGTTAACAATTGCTCTAATTTTGCCTTCAAACGGAGGGCAGGGACAAAATCAGGCGATAATTTGAGTACCTTTTGAATGAGCGCCAGGGCTTTGTCTAGCTCTCCCTTTTTGGCCTGCAAAATGGCCATGTTATAAAGGGCCAGGATATTTTTCGGATTGAGCTTTAAGGCTCTTGTAAAATGAACCTCGGCTTCATCAAGCCGGCCCAGTGCAACACAGGCTCCCCCTAGATTTCCATGAATCCCGTCCAGGTCAGGCTCGATCGCTGCGGCTTTCTTATACCATTCGAGAGCACTCAACCAATCCTGACGCCGTGCGGCATGGTTTCCAAGATTGATAAGGGAGAGAAAATCATCCGGATTGTAACGGAGAGCTTGATTATAGTGCTCTTCTGCTTTATCAAGCCGGCCGAGCTTTTCGTAAACTAAAGCAAGATTGTAATTGACAATATCCATCCGGGGCTTAAAGCCTGCGACATGAGGGGCAACAAAAGCTACGACAAAACAAAAAGAAAGAATTCCTGCCTTTAAAAAGAGTTTACCACGCCAGGCGTCATAAAGGAAAACCAGTGGAACTGCAGCCAGAAGGATCAAAGCGGGGATCGCAGGCAGCCGATAACGGGAAAAAAGGAAAAAAATTATTGTCGAAACCATCCAAACCACGATAAAGACCGGGACTGGAAATATGTCTCGAATTCGATCCCTCAAAAGCCAGAGCCCTATAACAGAGAGAATAAATACACACCCAAATTCAATAAGCGGCATTCGAAGAATCAGAGAGGTCTTCTTCACATAATAGTAGTCGACTGCATCAGGCCACTCATACCAGCTCCAGAACATGAGGGTTTTCTTCAATTGCAACCTGATAAATTCGAACGGATGCTTCATCGCCCATAAAAGAGATTTTTTAAGCCAGAAATTCGATACCTCTGGAGGGCTGAGAGGTCTTCCCGTCTTCTGTTCGGCAATTCTGATCGGTTCGTTTCTCTCGTAATGAGGGATCTGTTTCCCCCGGACGATCGGCTGATAGGTTCCTGTGGATTCGGGATTGTTCCCTATGTAAAAATTGACTCCCCCCTGGAAGGTCGTGGGCATAAAATATCCTCCCACCACCCAATTCCGAATGGCTACGGGAGAAAGGACAACTAAAACTCCAGCCAGCACCATCCCGCTTTTTAAGAGAAAAAGGCGCTTGGGCTCATACCTTTTGAAAGCGAAAAGAAAAAAGACTGGTAAAATAAGCAGTGTATTCTCCCGCAAAAGGCAAAGAATACCGCAGAGGGCTCCGACAAGAAGCCAGATTCGTGCTTTCCCTTTCTCCCTCGCCTCTGCCAACACCCAGAGTAGAAAACAGACTACAGTGACAGCCATTGATTCCTTGAGCACCTGGATATCGTAGAAGATAAAAACTGCATATAAAGCGGCAATTGCCGCTGCAGCAAGTCCCTCCTTCTCTCCAATAAATTTTTTCCCTGCTCTGTAGAGAGCATAGCAGCCTGTAACAGCTAAAAAAATCTGCATCAGATAGACAACATCCAGGCTGCGGCCGAATGTCTTATAGATTATTGCAAGCAGATAAGGATAGAGTGGAGCCTGAAAGAAAACCTCTGTACCCAGCCAATTTCCTCCAGCAATATCCCTGGCCCAATGGTCATATTCATGACTGTCCATTATAAGCTGAGCAAAAAAAGGATCATCCCGAACGGCTATCCAGTGAGCAAGGCGCACAAGTAGAGCTAAAGCTAAGATAGCGAAAAGTAAAAATTTTGGTTTTTTAATGACTCTTGCCCAACTCATTTAACCTCTTTCTCTCTCTCTGTAAGAGGAGGATCTTCTCTAAAAAGGCAATTTCCTGTTTAATTCTAGGATTTGAGGCATCCAGCACCTGCCCCTCCCTTTGAACCCGGAGTGCTTGAGAATGGAAGCCAAACTGTCGTAGCACAACTTCACCCATTCTTGTACCATTATAAGGAAATGATATCGATTCCTTCAATATTTATCTTAGCACTGCCTCTTCCGTTAATAGAAAAGGGGACAGAATAGAAAAGGGGACAGGCTACTTTTTCTGTATACGGAAAAAGTTGCCTGTCCCCTTTTTTTGTGATGTCAAAATAGCATAGGCTTGCTGAAATCAAAATTCAAGGAAAACCACTGAAAAATAAGAGGTAAGTCTGGCGCGCCTGGAGAGACTCGAACTCCCGACCCGCTGCTTAGAAGGCAGCTGCTCTATCCTAACTGAGCTACAGGCGCGTCCTTACTCTTTATTTAAATTCGTATTTACTATCCGAATACCGTCTTGCCTGTCTTGAATTCTAATCGGGGAGATCGGATTCGAACCGACGACCTCCTGCTCCCAAAGCAGGCGCGCTAACCAGGCTACGCCACTCCCCGAAACAAACAAAATAAATGGGGCAGAAAACGGAAACGGTTCTCATTTTACCTCATCAACGCAAAAATGAGAACCATCCCCATTTAAGCAAAACAGAGAATTGTTGTCAATTTCAGCTTCTTTTTAAGCCCCGCTCTATCTCCCTCCTATCCAGTTTGACCATGGTGGGTCTTCCATGCGGACAGAGGGAAGAATTTGAGGTTTTAAAAAGCTCCTCCACCAGATAGCTCATCTTTTCCATAGATAAAACTTGCCCGGCCTTTACAGCAGTCTTGCATGCCAGCATGGCTAAAAGTTTCTTTTTCTTGTTTTCAATTTTCTCTCCCTTCACTTCCTCGAGGAGAGAGAGAAATATCTCCTTCGCCTCTTCCTCTTTGAAGATATCTGGATACTCTCTCAAGGCGAAACTCCGGCCTCCCATGGCCTCAACTCTGAAACCGGTCTCCTCCAACAGGGCTTGATTCTCTTCCAAGCTTAAAACCTGGGACGGAGAAAGCTCGAAAAGTACAGGAAGAAGAGTCATTTTTTGAGGCCATTTCTTTTGCTCGTCGATCTCTTCATATTTTTCAAAAAGAACCCTTTCATGCGCATTGTGCTGGTCGATTATGATGATCCCCTCTTCTGAAGAGGCAACGATATATGTATCCTGGTACTGCCCCAGCGCACGGGGAAAAATGCCCTCTTCTTTAACTGGAGGATGAAACAATTTCTGTGCTTGAGCCTCTCTTTCTGCAGGAGTAACAAAAGAATGAAAACCTCTTTCTTCTTCAATACTGAGGCTGCTTTTCTCTTCTTTGAAAGAGGGATAAATCTCTTTTACCCCTCTATCCTTGAGCATGGCCTGCTCTATAGCACGGTGAACCAGTTGAAAAACAGGGCTGGAATCTTTAAACCTGACTTCTGCTTTGGCCGGATGGACGTTGATGTCGACATCACCGTAAGGGCAGGAGAGAAATAAAAATGCCACTGCACATTGATCTTTTTCTAAAAAACCTCTGTAAGCCTGATTCAGGGCAGCCTGAAGAGTCCGGTCTTTGACCGGTCTTTTATTCACAAAGAAAAGCTGAAGAGACCTATCGCGGCGTCCCGATGGAGGGAGCGATGCATACCCAATAATCTTTCTTTCATCCTTCCCGAAATCAACCTCCATAAGTCCTTCCAGGAGGGATTTCCCGTAGACCTGAAAAAGTCTCTCCTTGAGAGTACCCACAGCAGGGTAATCAAAGAGCCGCCTCTCTCCATGAGCCAAAAAAAACCTCACTTCCGGACAAGCGAGGGAAACGGAAGTCAAATATTTAACAGTAAAATTGAGCTCAGACCTATCAGAACGGAGGAATTTTTTCCTTGCGGGCAGATTAAAAAATAAATCCCTGACCTCAACACTCGTCCCTTTCGGAAAAGCAACGTCTGAAACCTGAATCAACTCTTCCCCCTCCCTCTCGATTTTCGTCCCCTTTTCTCCTTTTCCATCTGAAGTCTTTAAAATAACTCTAGAGACAGAAGAAATACTGGGGAGGGCTTCACCCCTAAAGCCTAAGGTGACAATTTGATTGAGGTCTTCAATGCTTGATATTTTGCTGGTTGAATGTCTTTCAAAGCAGAGCAGAGCATCTTCCCTTATCATGCCCCAGCCATTATCCGTAACCCTTACTAGATTTTTCCCACCAGATAGCAGTTCAACTTTTACATCCGAGGCACCTGCATCCAGAGAGTTTTCCACCAATTCCTTGACGACAGAAAACGGCCTCTCGATGACTTCACCAGCCGCTATCTTTTGTGATATTTCAGGTGGAAGGAGAATTACTTTTTTCATTTTTTTATTCTATCCTAAGATAAAACTTATGAAAAGCAACCATTATCTTTTTAACCAGGGTAAAGAATCGAGGGGAAATCTTTTAATGCCCTGGGAAATTGACTATTTCCCCGCTTGTGTGTTCCTCATCAACTTCTGTGATTTTTACCCTCACTTCTTCTCTCTCTCTGCAGGGACAGTTTGAAACAAAAACCTTAAAATAATTGGATGTCAATACTACAGTTCCGGTTTTTTCCTTTTTTATTACGATGGCATCAAATTCCATTCCTAGAAGGAGCCGACGGAAGCTCGTATTTTTTCTTCTGGATAAGTCTCTAAGAAGAGCTGCTCTTTCTTTTACGACCTTGCTATTTATCTGCTGCCAGGATGAAGCTAAAGTCCCTGGGCGGGGAGAATAGGAGAAAACATGAAAATAGGTTAAAGGAGACTGATCCAAGAAACTGTAGGATTCTCTGAAATCATCATCCGTTTCTCCTGGAAATCCTACAATAATGTCTGCACCCAAGGACGCCAGAGGAGATATCTCACGCAAACGAGTAAGAATTCTCTTATAATCCGCAATTTTAATCTTTCGACCCATGCGCTGTATAATCCCATTCGACCCGGACTGTAAGGAAATGTGAAAATGAGGGCATATTTTTTCGTTCTTTGTTATACATTCTATCAAAGGATCGTCTAGAAAACGGGGATCAAGAGAACTCAATCTAACTTTTCCTATGCCATCAAGGCTCGATATTTCCTGAAGCAACCGGAGGAGAGAACTTTCAGGCTTGAGGTCAGCACCATAAGAACAGATATGAATACCCGTAAGAACAATCTCCTTGAAACCCTGGCCAATGAATTCTTTGATTTGAGAAAGTATTTCTCTCTTTTTAAAGCTTACACTTTTGCCCCTCACTCTGGGAATAATACAAAAAGTACAGCAGAAATTGCATCCATCCTGAATCTTGACCAAAGCACGGGAACGGAAAGGTACAATGAGATTTTTTTCCTTCCGACTGACGAGAGAAAGAACTTCCTGGGCCAGATCATCTTTTTCTGTATTGGAAAAAATCCGCCAGACCTGGGGCATCCTTCGAAACTCTTCGGGCACTCTCTCGACATAGCAGCCTGTGACGATCAGTCTCGCTCCTGGATTCGTACGGGAAACCTTTCTTATGAAATTTCTCACATCACTGTCAGCACGGCTGGTAAGAGTACAGGAATTGACTATGACCAGGTCGCTCTGGGAAAGGTCTTTTTCATAGTTTAATCCCCGCTTCTGAAACAGATCAGACCACAGAAAGGCTTCAGCTTGGTTAACACGACAGCCGAAGGTTTTTATTGAGAAAGAGGTCACGTTTTTTGCTCAAGTTTCCTGGACTTTATTTCAACCTGGGAAGCCATTTCTTCCCTATATGTCTTCAACTTCTCCATCAGAGAAGAATCCTTCAGGCTTAAAACCTGGATAGCCAGGAGGGCAGCATTTGAAGCGCCGGATCTGCCTAATCCCATCGTCGCCACAGGAACTCCTTTTGGCATCTGAACAGTAGAGAGAAGAGCATCCAGACCACTCAGGGTGGAGCTCTCAACCGGAACTCCAATAACAGGCCGGACTGTGTGTGCAGCCACAACACCCGCTAAATGAGCGGCTTTGCCGGCAACAGCAATGAAAATTTCAACTCCCTTTTTCTCGTAAGAGTCTATGAGCTTCAAAGTCCTTGAAGGAGAACGGTGAGCTGACGTAACCTCAAGGGCAAACGTTATGTTGAATTCTTTAAGTATGCCCAAAGCCTCCTTTACGACTTCATAATCCGAATCACTCCCGATAAAAACCGCAACCTTCATTCTCCTCCCTCCCTTAAGACACCGATATCCTTGCGGAACTGCATGCCATCAAAAGATATCTTGGAAATGGCTTTATATATCTTTCCCATGGCTTCGGATAAACTTTTCTCTGAAGCACAAATCCCCAGCACTCTTCCTCCGTTTGTATAATATTCACCTTCCTGTTGCTTTGTCCCTGCATGGAAGATGGTGATGCCGTCTATCGCTGAGGTTTCATCCAATCCTTGTATACGCTTTCCCTTTTCGTATTCAAGCGGATATCCGCCTGAGGCCAATATCACACAACCAGAAGCTTTGCGGTCCCATTTTATTTCCTTTTCTAACACATTTTCTTCAACGACCGACAGGAGAACATCCACAAGATCACTCTCCATCCTTAACATCTGAGGTTGAGTCTCCGGATCTCCAAAGCGGCAATTGTACTCCAGAACCTTAGGCCCATCCTCTGTCAACATCAATCCTACATACAGAACTCCTTTGTACTTTCTGCCTTCCTCAATCATATGGATGATAGTGGGAAAAACAATGGAGTTCATGACTTCATTAAATATCTCTCTGCTAATGAAAGGAGAAGGAGAAATGGCTCCCATTCCCCCCGTATTCGGTCCTTGATCTCTGTCGTAAGCAGCTTTATGGTCCATCGTCGTAACAAGGGGCAACACTCTTGTCCCGTCGGAGAGCACAATAAAGGACACCTCCATGCCTGTTAAACATTCTTCAATAATAGCTTGTTTCCCTGACACTCCAAATTTTTTTTCAATCATAATCAAGTTTATAGCTTCCGTGGCTTTTTCCCGGTCCTCACAGATTATCACTCCTGTTCCAGCGGCTAAACCGTCTGCTTTTATGACAAGGGGAAAAGAAAATTCGCCTGAATTCAGGGCTTTCTTGGCTTCCTTGGGAGAGTAGGCGACTTTGTATCTGGCAGAGGTTATATTGTGGCGCTCCATAAATTGCTTAGAGTATACCTTGCTGCCTTCCAGTTCGGCTGAATCTTCATCAGGCCCAAAGATCTTTAATCCCTTCTTCTCAAACACATTGACTATGCCCAGAGTCAAGGGAAGCTCCGGCCCCACAACAGTCAGGTCAATATTCTCCTGACTGGCAAAATTTACCAGGTCTTTAATATCAGTATCCATGATGGGGACATTCTCAGCAATGCTCGCAGTGCCTGCATTTCCAGGGGCGCAGTAGAGCTTTTTCAAATGAGGGCTTTGAGAAATTTTCCAAGCAAGGGCGTGCTCCCTTCCTCCTGAGCCAATAACCAAAATTTTCATCTCAAAATCCTATCTTTTTTACCATTTTTACAAAACAGGGCATTCTCGTCAATAGAAAGTCTTGCCCTTTATTCCTCAGATGTTTTTCTCCAGGTTCTCTACACATAGATCAGCAAAACCAGGGTAAGGAAAGATGCTTTTTATGATTTTTAAAGCTATTGGGAGAGTTTCCTTCCGCGAAAGGCAGAATTTCATCTCCAGGAAGTTCTTGCGGAACTTTTTAACTTTTTCCTTTACATTCATGTCTCTTACAATAATATCTGCTATCAAGCCGGAAAGTTCATCAAAATC
>DAOUYU010000044.1 GCA_030673995.1 Candidatus Aminicenantota bacterium | reverse complement strand
TGTATATAAACTGACCTGGGAATAAGGAAAGTGATAATTTTTGCGGAATTTTCTGTCTTTTAAAGTGGTTCGTTTGAAGAAAATTTGATAGAATTAGAATAATAAGCGATGAAAATAACACAAATCACTACCAAGAGGCCTGTTACGACCTTTATGTTTTTCCTGGCCATCGTTCTCCTTGGATTTGTTTCTTTGAAAGAACTGAGTGTCGATTTATTGCCTGACATCAGTTATCCCCGTCTCTCTGTGGTGACTGAATACGCAGGAGTTGCTCCAGAAGAGATAGAAACTTTTGTGACACAGCGCCTTGAAGCCGCTGTCAGCAGGATCCCGGGGCTACGTCGGGTAGAATCCATATCAAAAGAGGGACGTTCCTACATGACACTCGAGTTTGCCTGGGGAACGGACATGGATTTTGCCATGCTTCATACAAGAGAAAAACTCGATGGAGCTGTCATCCCTGAGCAGGCTGAGGAACCTACGATCATTCCCTTAGACCCTCAGAGCAAGCCTATTATGGTTTTGGCTGTTTCCGGAGATAGATCTCTTCTGGAGCTCAAAGAATTTTCAGAAGAGCTTATTAAACCCCGCCTCGAACAGATCGAGGGGATAGGTTCGGCAGAGATAGCCGGGGGAGTGGAGAGGGAGATCCAGGTTGAAGTGAAACCTGAACTTCTTTCCTTATACGGCCTCACCATAGATGAAATCTCCCGGAGAATAAGTGATTTCAATCAAAACCTTCTGGGAGGAAGCATCAGAAAAGGACGGTTCAAATACTCTCTTCGTGTTGTAGGGGAATTTGAAGTGCTGAATGAGATTGGAGAGATAAGCCTGAAAACAACGCAGGATAGAGGGATTATAAGACTTAAAGATGTGGCTCAGATTCAAGATTCCATTAAAGAAAGGCAGGGATTGACCAGGCTTAATCTGAAGGAAAGTATTGGAATCCTTGTCAGGAAGGAATCCGGAGCCAATACCGTAAATGTAACAAGAGATGCCCACATTGTTCTTGAAGAGATAAAGAAGGAAAATCCAGGAATAGATCTCCTTATTGTGTCAGAACAAGCAAAATACATAGAAGAGGCCATCTCATCGGTTGTCTGGTCGATCATCTTCGGAGGAATCCTGGCCTTTTTTATTCTGTTCGTTTTCCTTCAGGATTTAAAAACTCCTATCATTATTGCTGTTGTTATTCCTATTTCCATCATTGCCACTTTTAATCTTCTTTATTTCAGGGATATCACCCTGAATATCATGTCCCTGGGAGGGCTTGCCCTTGGAATCGGGATGCTGGTTGATAACTCTATCGTGGTTTCAGAGAGTATTTTCAGACATAAAAATTTGGGTGCAAATCTTCTTGAAGCAGCTTACACAGGTACCAAAGAAGTGGGAATGGCTGTTACAGCATCGACTTTAACTACTATTTCTGTTTTTCTACCTGTCATCTATGTTCATGGTGTAGCCGGGCAATTGTTCAAAGACCAGGCTTTGACAGTGACCTTTGCCCTTCTTTCTTCCCTTGTCGTGTCTCTGACTTTGCTTCCCATGCTGGCGTCCCGGAAATTCGAGCTTGAAAAGAAGGTAGAGGCACAAATCAGGGAAGAAGGAGAGATAGAGAAGCCAAGGAAAAAATCAAAATTCAAGTATCTCCTTTATCCCTACAAGGGTCTCAGGTGGTTGATTAATATTCTATTTAAAGGTGTTTATTTTATTTTCAATTTCTTATTTAGCTTTTTTCTCCAGCTCTTTCTTCTGGCTTTCCACTACGTGAGTCTTCCTTTAAGGCCGGTTGTCAGTGCTGTCTTCAAAGGATTTAATTTTGTCTATCAAAAATTTGCCTCTCGGTACCATACGTTCCTTATCTGGTGTTTGGAGAACAAGGGCAAGGTGCTGCTTGGTTCTTTTTCTTTTTTAATCCTGACTTTATTATTTGCTACACAAATTCCTCGAGAACTTATGCCCAAACCAGAAGCAACTTCTTTTGAGTTAAATCTAAAGACCCCTGTGGATTATTCTTTAGAGCAGACTGCAGAAGTTGTTTCCTCGATCGAGAGATGGCTTGCAAATAACAAATCTGTCAAGGATTCTTTTTCGCAAATAGGCATTGTGAGTGGAATGGAAGGCCTCAATCCCGATGTTTCCCTCAATACAGCTCAAATTTATATTGAGACCCAGGGAGTCTCCCAGATAGAAGGAGCAATTGAAGGTTTGAGAGAGAGACTTAATAGATTTCCCGACCTCAATTATTCCATCGTCAAGGAACAGTCCACACTTGCTCAGTTCCTGGCTTTTTCGACAGCCGAGATCGGTCTCAAGATCAAAGGAGATGACCTCATCAGGTTAAAAGATCTAGCCGAAGAGCTTGTTGAAAAATTGAGGGATATTGAAGGCATTGCAGATCTGAACACAAATATCGGAGAGGGAAAGCCTGAGTTTTTAATAATAATAAAAAAAGAAGCGCTTGACAAATATGATATTTCGCCCGTGACAATAGGGAATTTTCTTGTCCATGCTGTCCGGGGGAGAGTGTCGACGCAGTTTAGAGAACTGGAAAAAAGGTATGATATTTTAGTCCGCCTGGAGGAAGGGACGAGAGATAATATTGAGTCGCTTCTGGATGAGCAGATTCGATACAGAGGAACCTACATTCCTTTAAGAGAGCTGGTTTCTTATGAAATGGCTAAGGGACCAAAGGAGATTCGGAGAGAGAATCAGCAGAGGGAAGTTATAGTGACGGCTAATCTCCGCGGGACCAAGATAAGCCAGGTCGTTCCCAAGATCCAGGGGAAGATCGATGAACTCTCTTTATCATCCGGTTACAGAGTGGTTTTCAGCGGAGAGCAGGAAGAAATGTCCAAATCTTTTAGAAGTCTGATTTTTGCCTTTTGTCTGGCTGCGCTCCTGGTTTATATGATCATGGCAGCCCAGTTTGAATCCATGATTCATCCTTTCTTGATTTTATTCACCCTTCCCATGGGCCTTACGGGCGCTGTCTGGGCTTTGCTCCTGACTGGTCAAACCATCAATGTGATTTCTGTGATCGGGATGGTCGTTTTAGCGGGGATAGTGGTCAATGATGCGATCGTGAAGGTAGATTATACCAATCAGCTCAGAAGAAGAGGTATGAATTTGAGGGAAGCCATTATGGAGGCAAGCCGGGTGAGGCTGAGACCCATACTGATGACTACAGTGACAACGGCTTTCGGCCTTTTTCCCATGTCGTTGGGTTTGGGAAGAGGGTCTGAACTTCAACAGCCCCTGGCCATCTCTGTCGTAGGCGGACTTATTTTATCCACGTTTCTGACGTTAATACTTATTCCCGTAGCCTACGAGATTGCAGAGAAGAGGAAGCCTTGATTTAGAGAATGAAAATTTTTATCGAACGCCCGATCGCCACTGCCATGTTTTTTCTGGCTGTTCTGGTTTTGGGTATTTATTCTTTCCTCAATGTTCCTTTTGAGCAAAACCCTGAAGAAAACTATCCAAGATTAAGCATACGCACAGTCTGGAGTGGTGCTCCTCCTGAGGTTATTCAAATCCAGATTTCCTCCCCGCTGGAAGAAGCTGCATCCAGGATAAAAGGAGTGACCAAAGTCACTTCCACCTCCAATATCAGTACTTCAGTGATAACTTTAGAATTTGATTCCAAAACCAACATGGAATTTGCCACACTCGCTCTGCGGGAGGAAATTTCCAGGATAGAAGATGAACTTCCCTATGGAGTCATAAAACCCAGGGTTATACCCTACGTTCCTGAAGAATTCCAGGCTCAAGATTTTCTCATATACTCTATTTCCGGGGATTATACCCTTCAAAAGCTGCGAGAGCTGGTCAAGGATAAAATGGAGTTTGGCATTGGTTCTATAAAAGGTGTTGCCGGAGTTGAAGTAAGAGGAGGGTCTGACCCTGAAGTAAAGATCACTATGGATAGAGAGAAGCTTAAGGCTTTAAATTTACATCCCGGCCATATTCAAAATGCTATAGCGAGAAGGAATCAAGCTTTTCCAGTTGGAAAAATTAAGAGAAGAAATCAGGAGTACATTTTTAAAATTTTTAATCCCATTAAAACTGTAAGGGAATTGGGCGAAACAATAATCTCCTTCACGGGGAGAAATCCCATAAAGCTTAGGGATGTGGCTGAGGTTTCTCCTTCCTATAGTGATATACAGAACATAAACAGGATAAACGGACAACTGACGATCGGGTTAAGGGTCTATAAAGAACCAGGTACGAGCAGCTTAAAGGTAGCCAGAAAGGTCAAGCAGAAACTGGAAGAAATAAAAAGAGAGTTACCTCAAAATCTTGTCTACAGGATGGTGAATGACGAAAGTGAGGATATCCAGAAAAACTTGAAAAACCTATACCTTCTGGTAGGCATCATCCTTTCTGTAATTTTCATTACTATATTCTTAATCTTGAGGAATTTCAAGCCTTCCCTTCTTATCCTTTCTTCTATCGCTTTTTCAGTCTTGATCACCTTTAATCTTGTTTACTTTTTCAAGATTTCTCTCAATACGTTGACTCTTGGAGGATTGGCTTTAGGCTTTGGTCTGTTTGTAGATAACTCAGTCGTAGTTTTTGAGAATGTTCTACGTTTTAGAGAAAAAGGGGCATCTCCTGTTCAAGCGGCCATCAAGGGTTCGAAGGAAGTCTTCCTCCCGGTCCTTGCAGCGACTTTGACCACAATGAGCGTTTTCTTTTCTTTTGCCTATTTTCAAGGCCGGCTGAAAATCTATTACTTGCCTTTGGCCATAGTTATTTCCTCGGCACTTGCAGCTTCACTGCTCGTCTCTTTTTCCCTTATTCCGGCCCTGAGTCCTAAGTTGATGAAGAAGCCCCGGAAGGAGAGAAAAGAGCGTTTTCGGAATACATATGAAAGAGTGTTAAGATTTCTCATCCGTCATCCGGTAGAAGTTATTCTTATTATCGCTGCTCTGTTTTTTTTAAGCTATAGATGGTTTAAAGCGGAAGTTTCGATAGGAGATTTTTTCTATGGATGGCAGACGCAGCAAAGGTTGAGAGTTTATGTCGGAATGCCTCCCGGGACACCTATAGAAAGGACAGACGAGGTTGCATGGAAATTTGAGGAGATAGTTTTGGATAAAAAATACGAGAAAAAAATGGAGGCCAGTATTTCTCCAGAAAGGGCATACCTCTTTATAAGCTTCCCTCCTGAAATAGAATTTTCCTACTATCCTTATGCCCTCAAGGAAGAATTAATTCAGGTCGCCACAAATTTTGCTGGTATAAGTGTCAGCGTTTACGGATTTGATCCCCAGGGGTATTCTTCCAGCATGGGATTGGGAACCTATTATGATTCGCACATCAAATTTTATGGCTATAACCTGAAAAAATTAAAAGATATCGCTGCCAAACTCGAGCGGGATCTGAAGAGAAATCCTCGAATAAAGGACACCCGGTCTTCCACAAGCCGTTATGGCAGGTATTTCAGGCTTGATAGCTTTGATTATGTCTTAAAAATAGACAAGGAGGCTTTAAGAAAATACGATATTAATCTTCCCTACCTTTACTCTCATCTGAGTTCTCTTATCAGAGGAAAACTTTCAGCGAGGCAGGCGGTAAAGATTGCGGGTGAAGAGTTGGACATCTCGATAAAGTTTCCCGAAGCAGATGAGATGGACCTCAGGAGACTTCAGGATACGATCATCAGAACTCAAGGAGGAGAGTATTTGAGAGTAGGGGATATTTCAACTCTGGAAGAATGGCCCATTGCCGGCCCAATAGACAGAGAAAACCAGCAGTTCC
Organism: Candidatus Aminicenantota bacterium; assembly: GCA_030673995.1. GTDB lineage: Bacteria > Acidobacteriota > Aminicenantia > Aminicenantales > Aminicenantaceae > JAGLWV01. The sequence continues at coordinate 5,481 of DAOUYU010000044.1, read as the reverse complement.
AGATAACAGTCATGTGGGAATTCAGAGGACCTTATAAAGCAGCAGATAGGTACGAAAAGGCCATGTTTTCAAAACTGGCTTTGCCTCCGGGCTTCTCAGCCACTATGGAGGATACATGGCGGTTGACTACTGAGGAAAAAGGACAGATTAGATTTGCCATCATCCTTTCTAGCATCATCATTTTCATGATCCTTGCCTCTCTTTATGAATCGTTTATCCACCCATTTTTCATTCTCCTGGCTGTTCCCCTGGCATTGATTGGTGTCTTTGTGGCTTTTGTCATTGCTGATTTTCCCTTTGACTCTACAGCTTATATAGGTGTCATTCTCCTGGGAGGCATTGTGGTCAACAATTCCATACTCCTTGTCGACCATATTAATCTAAAAAGAAAACAGGGCCTTTCACTTCTTGAAGCCATTCTAAAGGGATCACGAGAAAGAGTCAGACCCATTTTTCTCACTACGTGCACGACAGTCTTAGGGATGTTTCCTATGGTAATAATCCAGTTGGAAGAAGGAAGGAAACAGATCTGGTCCTCCCTGGCTCTTTCGGCTGTCGGTGGCCTGATAAGTTCGACAATCTTTATCCTGATCGCCATTCCCATTTTTTATTTCTACGGTGACTGGATTCATGACTGGGGGCAGGGGAAGATTAGAGAGCTTAAGAAAGCCAGGCAGAGCTTTTAATAATTTAATTTTTTGATTTATGCCCATTTTTTTGTTATAAAATTTATGCTCAAGAGGAATGAAAATGGCGCCTTTTTCTATCCCTGAAATAAAAAAAAGAATTGAAACCTTTCCGAAGAAAACTTTGATTTCCCTGCCGACTCCGCTACAGAAGCTCGAATATCTTTCTCAAGCTCTGAGTGGGCCGGAGATTTACATGAAAAGGGATGACTTAACCGGCCTTGCCTTCGGCGGCAACAAATCCCGTAAACTGGAATTCATTATCCAGGACGTTCTGGATAAAAATGCTGATGTCATCATCACCTGGGCCGGCTTACAGTCGAACTGGTGTCTTCAAACAGCCGCTGTAGCCAGAAAATTTGGCATAAAACCCATCCTTGTTTTGTTTAAAACATACGATCTTCCTGAGGAATATGACGGGAACCTCCTTCTGGATTATATTCTGAATGCAGATGTCAGATTGAGAGAAGCGGAGAAGGGGAGGGTTCCGAGGATAGAGGATGTCGAAGAGATAATTGAAGGGGTGACAAATGAAGTCAAAGAAATGGGACATACTCCTTACATTGCTCCGATCGGAGGCTCGATGGTGGGCTGTTCCATGGAAAAGCCGCTGGGTGCTGTGAGTTATGTCAATGCATTTGTGGAAATACTCGAACAGGTTAAGGACAAGGGCATTGAGGTCAATGCTATTCTTCATGCCACAGGCTCAGGGGGAACACAGGCTGGTTTAACTGTCGGTGCGAAAGCTTTGGATGAAAACATAAAGGTTTTGGGAGTCAGTGTATCAGAGGAAAAGGAGCCTTATAGTAAAGAAGTTTTGACTGTTGCCAGGGATACGGTAAAAGCCTTGGGTATGAATATCTCTATAGACAGAGAAGATGTTGTCATTTTTGACGAATACCTAGGGGAAGGCTATGGAGTCCTTGACAAAGAAGTCTCAGAAGCCATCCGATTGGTTGCAGTCAAAGAAGGTATTTTTCTAGACCCTGTTTACACGGGCAAAGCCATGGCCGCTCTTATTGATCTTGTCCATAAGGGTTTCTTCAAAAAAGAAGATAAAGTCGTATTCATTCATACAGGAGGTACGCCTGCTCTTTTCCCCAATAAACACAATTTAGTCAATTTTTTAAAAGAAAGGTGAGATTGAGCCGATGAAGTTTAGGAGGCCCACATTTAAGGATGTTTTGGAAGCGAGAGGCATAATAGAAAAATACCTTCCCAGAACCCCTCTTTATTCCTACCCTCAACTGAATCAGCTTCTGGATGCAAAAATCTATGTTAAACATGAAAATTATATGCCAATATGTGCCTTTAAAATCAGAGGAGGAATCAATCTCATCTCTCATCTGAGTCGGGAGCAAAGAGAGAGAGGAGTGGTGACTGCCTCAACCGGGAATCATGCTCTCTCTATTGTTTATGCTTCAAATATTTTCGGTGTGCCCGTAACGGTTGTGATGCCAGAAAAATCTAACCCGACCAAAGTCAAAGCCATAAAAAGTATTGGGGCGAACATCGTTTTCTTCGGACGGATTTTTGATGAAGCCAAGGATTATGCAGAGACACTTGCAGGGGAAAGGCGAGCACGGTTTATTCATCCGGCTAATGAGCCTTATCTTATTGCCGGAGTAGGCACTTATGCCCTGGAGATTCTTGAAGAATGCCCTTCTGTTGACGTAATCATTGTCCCTGTTGGAGGGGGGAGCGGTGCTTCAGGATGTTGTCTGGTCAAAGAAGTTGTAAACCCGGATGTTCAGATCATAGGTGTCCAGGCAGAGAAGGCCCCGGCTGCATATCTTTCCTGGAAGAATAAAAAGATTGTCAGGGATAGGATGGAAACTTCAGCTGAAGGCCTTGCCACTGAGATTGGATATGAACTTACCCAGGAGATCCTCCAGGATTTTTTAACTGATTTTATACTTGTCTCAGAAGAAGAAATGGTGGAGGCTATTCTTCTCTATCTAGAGCTCATTAGGAATTTAACTGAGGAGGCAAGCGCTTCTCCGCTGGCGGCAGCTCTGAAGATAAAAGAAAGGCTAACACGAAAAAAAGTCGTTCTTGTTCTCACAGGCAGCAATATATCCATGGACAGACTAAAACAGATCATGAAATAAGAAAAAGTTGCCTGTCCCCTTTTTCCAGTTCAGCTTTTAGGTTTATCTTTTTCTTGAGCTTTTCAGGTACCTTAAGAACTCGGTGTCTGTCGTAAGGATCAGCCAGGTTTCCTTGTCCATGCTTGCAACATATGTCTCCAGAGTTTTCATGAATTGATAGAATTCCGGGTCTAAATTGTAAGCCTTTGCATAGATCCGGGTGGCTTCGGCATCAGCTTTTCCCTTGATTTCCTGGGTTTTCCGGTAGGCTTCTGACTGAATCTTTTTCAATTCCCGCTCTTTTTCACCCCGAACTTTAGCACTCTCTCCGTCCCCTTCAGAGCGATATTTAGCTGCGATCCTCTGCCTTTCGGCAATCATACGATAAAACACTTCTTCCTGGACTGCTCTCACATAATTGATCCGTTTTATCCTCACATCTCTTAACTCTATACCAATTTCTGGTGTGATCAGAGAGGATTTTTCCATGATCATCTGGGCGATATTATCTCTACCAGTCTCGATTTTAGTAGAAATAACCTCGAGAATAGCAGCTTCTTCGGTTAGCTCGAATTCGCGGTTTGTAGAGCGTACGATCTCGATCAGGTCAAAATTAGCTATAGTGTCTCTTGTTACTCCATCGATAATATCATCAATTCTCGTATGAGCTCCTCTTTCATCCCTCACTCGTTGGAAGAAGACAAGCGGGTTGCTGACTCTCCAGCGAGCATAGGTATCAACCCATATGTATTTTTTATCTTTTGTGGGAATTTCGTTGGCATCTCCATCCCATTCCAGCCAGCGTTTTTCAAATTTGTGGGCTACCTGGATGAAAGGAATTTTCATATGCAGCCCCGGCTTTATAACGGCATCGCCGATGGGTTCTCCGAACTGCGTGATGATCACCTGGTTTTTCTCAGAAACGACGTAGAAAGAATTAAGGAGAACGATTAAAGTGACAAAGGCTACGATGACAATCACGATATTTACTGTTTGTTTTTTCATTTCTTCACCTCCTCTCCTAGATTCAGCAGGGGCAAGATGTTTTTCTGCTTCTCGTCAAGGATGATTTTTTTACTAATTTTGGGAAGAATTGCATTGATGGTTTCAAGGTAAAGCCTCCTTCGTGTCACTGAGGGAGCGCGTACGTATTCTTTGTAAATGGCGACGAATCGATTGGCATCTCCATGGGCATTGTTAACCCGCTCCATCCCGTAACCTTCAGCGGCACTTATCATCTGTTCGGCTTCTCCTCTGGCTTTAGGGATTTCCGCGTTGTATTCTGCATAGGCTTCATTGATTTTTCTTTCTTTTTCTTGAAGAGATTCATTGACTTCGTTGAAGGAAGGTTTTACAGGATCTGGGGGATTGACATCCTGGAAGATGAGCTGGTTAACCTCGATGCCTATTTCATAAAGGTCACACAGCGCTTGAAGTTCTTCCCTTGCTTCAATGGCAATCCTGGCTCTTCCGACCGTGATGACTTCATCTACTGAGCTATCGCCGACAATTCTCCTCACAACAGCTTCATTCATGTAGCGAAAAGTACTTTCCGGGTCTCTTATTTTGAACAGGAACTTATAGGCGTCTTTAATCTTGTACTGGACGATCCATTCCACTACCACCACGTTTAAATCTCCGGTAAGCATCACTGCTTCCCGGGAGGTTTCAGGGCTCACCCTGTACTCGGTTCTGATTCCAGGCCTGGTTGTCCGAAATCCAAACTCCATTTTTAGCTGTCGTTGAACAGGGACTTTAGTCAGGGTTTCTATAAAAGGTATCATAATGTGAAGGCCAGGATCAGTTGTCCTTATGAACTTTCCAAAGCGAAGGATTACACCCATTTCTTCCGGGCCGATCTGGTAGATGGAGCTAAAAAGTAAGATGAGAATAAGAATTCCAACCACAACTAATTTAACGACAACTGTATTGATTTTGGGCAGCTTAATTTCTAGAGAAGGAAAATCGTTACTCATATAAACCTCCTTTGATTAATTTGATTTGGAGTAATAATAACACAGTTATATTTTGAGATAAAGAATAATAAAAAATAAGGGAGAAGGAATAAGGAATAAGGATTAAGGATTAAGGATTAAGGATTAAGGAAGAAGGATTAGAATGAGGATTAAGGAATAAGGATTAAGGATTAGAATAAGCTCATGGCTTATGGCTACCGTCATTCCCGCGGAAGCGGGAATCCAGAGCTCATAGTAAAAGCAAATGTCAATACGAGGGTGAGCCGAAGCTGCGAGCAAAGCGTGGCGGGAAGCGAAGCGGCAATCTCAACAATTTTCTGTCTGAATATTCCCTGTTTTAGAGGAGTGTGTTTAATGTGCTCTCGAGGCTTGAGAGAGTCGCTCCATGAACTTTTATCCTGGAAGAGGCGAGTGTCTTCACTGCTTTCAATCCGCTTCCTGTTATGACCAGAACGATGTGATCTTTCAAATGGAGCTTTGATTCTTTTGAAAGCTTTAGCAGTCCAGCCAGAGATGTAGCTGAGGCAGGCTGGCAGAAGATCCCTTCATATTCCGCCAGTATTTTTTGGGCTTCCAAAATTTCTTCATCTGAGACAGCCATAATAATCCCTTTGTTTTCTTGAATCAATTTGAGCACTATGTTCCCTCCTGGGGGATCGGGATTGGATATAGCATGGGCGATCGTCTTGGCTTTTTTTATTCTTTGAACTTTAGATTTTCCTGATTCAT
>DAOUYU010000143.1 GCA_030673995.1 Candidatus Aminicenantota bacterium | reverse complement strand
AAGCGCACAGCCAGATAGAAGCACTTTTTAGCACTTCATCTTTTAGCCCCATTCGAATCATATGGATTATCTGGTGTGGCAGAATATCCATAGCAAAGGCGACAGGACATCCAGTAGAACATGTTTTACACTGATAACAGATTGATACGTTTTCACGGCTGCTTTTTCCTACCTCAGCAAGCCATGTGTGATCCGGAACAATTACTGATTCAGAGTGCATAATTGATTTCCTTTGTATTTGGCGGTAAGGTACCATCGAAATGTCATCATTGCTTCCCCGGACTCTGTTTCTCTCGGGCAAGCCGTGGAACAATCGCCACATTGAAAGCAAATATTAGGGGAAAGATAGCTTTCTTTTTCTGTTTCTTTGTATAAATGCATCAATTAAAACTTAGTATAGCTATAGCTTTCATTGTAATTATAACTTTTATCGTAATTATGGATAAACTATTGATTGGCTTTTAATAAGCAAAAATTCTATATGAAAAATTTTTTCTTGTCAATAAAAAATCAAAAAAAAGTAAGCCTTTTTTTCCGTGATTAGCAAAGGTTTTTGTAAATAGCCTGGCTCCCTTAAGAAAAGCGACGCGGCAATCTCGTAAAATGAGAAAAGCGAACGACATAAATCAATTGTCATTGCGCAGCGACGTGGTAATCTCGTAAAATGGAAAAGAAATGTTTATCACTATTCTCTGTCATTTGGTGATAAGGCTAAAAGGAAGCTAAAAAAATGAAGAAAAAAGAAATCCTAGTTTTAGAAGAGCTTCTCGGATCCAACAAAAAAATCGCCGCCGATATCCGTGAGAAGCTTGAAGAAAAGGGAATTCTAGCGATCAACTTCCTTAGTTCCCCTGGAGCAGGAAAAACATCTCTTTTAGAAAGAATTGCTGAAAGATTAAAGCCCCATTACAAAATGGCTGTGATAGAAGGAGATATCGAAACGGAAAGGGATGCCGAGAGAATTAGGGCCAAGGGTATTCCTGCCTGGCAGATCATCACCGGAGGAGCATGCCACCTTGAGGCAAAAATGGTGGGTAAAATATTTTCTGAGATTCCGGCCGATCTTGATCTTCTCTTTATTGAAAACGTCGGCAATCTTGTCTGCCCTGCAAGCTATGATCTAGGAGAGAGCATAAGATGTGTGATTCTCTCAACCCCTGAAGGAGATGACAAACCTAAAAAATATCCCAAAGCCTTCACAACATCTGATTGTTTGGTCATTAATAAAATAGACCTTATTCCTTTCCTCCCTTTTGATCTTGAATATGCCCGGAAGGAAGCACTGGAGATGAATCCGAAACTGAAAGTTTTTATTACCTCAGCCCTTAAGGATTCGGGAATTGACGAATTGGTAGAATATTTCCTTTCTTCCCTCCGGAATTTACGGCAATAGAATGCATGAACTCTCCATCGTGGCCAATCTTTTTGAGATCCTGGAAGAAAAGGCCAAAGAACAAAAAGCCAAAAAAATTATCTCTGTTAAACTCAAGGTAGGCGCACTTTCAGGAGTTGTGCCTGAATTCTTGGAGACTGCATTCGATATCTATAAAAAAGGGACCATCGCAGACAAAGCTAAATTAAAGATAGAAGATGTTCCCTTTAAGATCCAGTGTCAGAAATGCCAGGCAGAAATGGTCAAAGATGATTTCGTTTTCATCTGCGACACATGCGGCTCGACGGATTTGAAAACCTTATCCGGAACCGAACTCCTCCTCGAGAAAATTGAGATGGAACTGACTTCCTAAAAGATAAAAAAGGACAGAATAAAGGGACACTATTCTTGATTTGACTTTATGCTTTTTTCTGTGCTATAAGTCTCTTTCAATTTCTGCCAGGAAATTGGAGAGAAAGTACTGAAAACAGATCCGAGCAAAAAGGGATAATAGAAGATGGAACAAGCTTAAAAATAAAAAAGAGAATTTTATCTCTTAAAATCAGGAGAAGAAAATGAGTCAAAATGTTTCGGTAAGCCCGGAGGGCGTGGAATACCCGCTTCCTAAAAAAGAAGATTATCCTGAAGAATTTGAAAAGATGAAGAAATTGGCTGATGCAGCCAGAAGCGAGGGTAAAGAAATCGTTGTGGTTATGGGAGTAGGATTTGTCGGAGTTGTAATGGCCGCCATTGTGGCAGACACGGTAGATGAAGAGGACAAGCCATCCAAATTTGTTATAGGAATGCAGAGACCGAGTGTCCGAAGCTATTGGAAGATTCCCATGATAAACAAAGGAGAATCCCCGGTCAAAGCTGAAGACCCTGAAGTGGATCCGATGATCAAACGGTGTGTGCTGGAAAAGAAAACATTCGTGGCCTCCTTCAGTTATGAGGTGCTTTCTCTGGCAGATGTAGTCGTTGTTGATGTTCAATGCGACTATGCAAAAAATGACCTTGGAAATGTACGCACCGGGCATGTGGAAATGACAGCTCTCGAGGAATCTTTTGAAATCATTGCTCAACATATTCAACCGGAAGCTCTGGTTCTTATTGAAACCACGGTTCCTCCCGGCACCACAGAACATATTGCCTTCCCCATGATGAAAAAGATCTTCCAATCCAGAGGCATAGAATCTGATCCTCTTCTCGCCCATAGTTATGAGCGGGTCATGCCCGGCAGGGATTATGTTGCCAGCATCCGGGATTTCTGGAGGGTCTGCAGTGGAATCAATGAAAAAGCGAGAGGAAGAGTAAAAAAATTCCTCAACGAGGTTTTAAGCACAGATAAATTTCCCCTTACGGTTCTTGATTGCCCTATCGAGTCCGAGACAGCAAAAATTGTGGAAAACAGCTACCGTGCTACCATACTTGCCTTTTTGGACGAGTGGAGCTTGTTTGCAGAGAGAAACGGAGTGGATTTAATTAAAGTCATTAAAGCCATAAAAGTCCGGCCTACACACAGCAACATGATCTTTCCTGGACCGGGAATCGGGGGATACTGCCTTCCAAAGGACGGAGGACTGGGGATATGGGCCTATAAACACATCCTGGGTTTTGAAGACGACATCTTTAAATTTACACCCTCAGCCATAGATATCAATGACACAAGAGGCCTGCATGCTGCTGAATTGGTGCGGGATGCTCTCCGCAACATGAATGTTCCAATAGCTGCCGCTAAATTACTGGTATTGGGGGCTTCTTATAGAGAAGATGTCGGAGATACGCGCTACAGTGGTTCGGAAATTCTCATCCGGAAACTCGCAGAAATGGGCGCGGATATCCGGGTGCATGATCCCTATGTCGATCAATGGTGGGAATTTACAAACCAGGAGGTCTATCCCAGCAGCAGCCGAAGCCGCTTCTTCCGAAATCAAAATAAGCTCACTGAATTAACACTTCAAAAGGACTTACAGAAAGCTCTACCTCAGACAGATGCCATCGTTTTTGCCGTCAGACATGAAGAATATCTCGATCTGGAGCCTGATAAAATCGTTCAATCAACTGGAAAACCGGTTGCCGTGATTGATTGTTTCGGAATTCTGGATGATGAAAAAATTAAGCGCTACCTGGAACTGGGCTGTGAGGTAAAAGGACTGGGCAGGGGACATATTCGAAGAATGAAAGATTCGATCAAAAACAAATAAACGCCTGCTTCCTTTTCCGATATCTCTTTTTTTTTGCTTTGTATTATGCTAAATTAACGACATGTTCGAGCAAGGGAAAAAACAGTGAGTCTATTAGAAATTGCATTAAAGCTTCTGCTGGCAGTTGCCCTGGGGGGCATCGTCGGCCTCGAAAGGGAATCAAGTCATAAGCCTGCCGGATTCAGGACGAATGTGCTTATCTGTGTTGGTACGACGATGATGATGATCCTATCGGAACTTATTCTCCATGAACAAGAAGCGGGCGGGGACAGCCTCTCAAGAATTGCTGCCGGGGTGATCACAGGCATCGGATTCATCGGCGCAGGAACGATTATCCAGGCCCGCGGAAGCGTTCTCGGCCTCACGACAGCTGCTACTCTGTGGGCAGTAGCATGTCTGGGTCTTGTGATTGGCGCCGGTTATTTTTGGATAGCTATCATATTCGCCTCCTTAATCCTTTTGATCTTAATCATCTTCGGCTTTGTCGAAAGGCAGTACTTTAAGAAAGCGCCATACCGCTATCGCATCAAAACACAACAGACCAAAGATATGCTAGCTATCATTAAAAAGCTGGCAGTCCATGAGGGTTTGAAATTCCACCAACTGACCATTAAAAAAGAAGAAGGTTTTTCCATCATTGATTTATCCTTTCAAGCCACAGAAGAAAAAGAGCAGAAATACAATCAAAGCCTTCTCGACCTGGCGGATGTGCTCGAGATAAAGATTGAGTGAAAAAGGGCTGCTTCTGGCTACCACAAATCAAGGTAAAGCAAAAGAGATCAAAACCTATTTAGAAGAGTTATCTCTTGAGGTTGCCACCCTTCAAGAACTTAACACAAAAGGAACCTTTTCAGAATCAGGCAAAACATTTAGAGAAAACGCTGGAGGGAAGAGTCTCTTCTACAGCAAGTACTGGAAAGGTTTCACCTTAGCTGAAGATTCCGGACTCGAAATAGAACACCTCAAAGGAGAGCCGGGAGTTTTTTCAGCCCGGTATTCTGGTCCACAGGCAACAGATGAAAAGAACAACCAGAAGGTTTTAGCACTGATGACAGGCGTACCCTTCGACAAACG
>DAOUYU010000078.1 GCA_030673995.1 Candidatus Aminicenantota bacterium | reverse complement strand
TGAAGAAGTCTCCTTCTTTTGAAGAGAGGTAATAGAGAACGGTCTCCGTTGAGACCCGTTCATTTCCTATGATTTCAATCTTCTCCACCGTGTCCTCTCCATACAAAAAGAAAGGCGAACAAGAGAAAAGAAAGAAAAACAAAGCTAAAATTTTTCTTTTCATCTCTTTTTCCTTATACCATAATCATAAATTTTTTTCAAAGAGAGAGGCTCAGGCTAAGCTTCCATTTGTATAACTTTATTGGGAAGGTAAAAGTTTCAAGCTTCCGCTCTCCATCATGTAAACTTTATTGCAAAATTGAGCCACCTTTTCATTATGGGTAACAACAATAGAGGACAAACCTTTCCTCTGATGCAGCTTCTGTATCAGCTCAAGAATCATCCGGCCTGTCTTCCAGTCCAGGTTTCCTGTAGGCTCATCGGCTAATAATAACTTGGGCTCGTTGACCAGAGCCCTGGCAATGGCCACCCGCTGCTGCTCGCCTCCTGAAAGTTTTCCGGGCTTAATATGGGCCTTTTCTTCTAAGGAAACGTCTCGCAGCATCTCAAGAGCCCGCGCTTGAGCCTCACTCCTTCCCTTTCCCCTTATCAGAAGGGGAAAACTCACATTCTCTACTGCTGTAAATTCGGGTAAAAGATGGTAAAACTGAAAAACAAAGCCAATTTTCCTGTTCCGCAGTTCTGCCAGCTCCCTTTCACTCCCGGAGAAGATATCTTCTCCATCAAAAAAGATTCTCCCCTCTGTCGGTTTATCCAGGGCCCCCAATAAATTAAGCAGGGTGGTTTTCCCCACTCCAGAAACTCCCATGACAGCAACAAAATCACCCTTATCCAGCTCAAAATTTATTCCATCAAAAACACGCAAGATATCCTTTGGCAGAGGATACTCCTTGCATAGGCCTTCGGCTCTGACTATTTTACTCATATTTTAAAGCGACAACAGGATTGACTCTCGCTGCCCTGTGGGATGGGAAAAGTGTCGAAAGAAAACTGATAAGAAGAGTAATCCCGGCAATTAAAATAAGATCTAAAAATTTAAGACGAAAAGGGACATGAGAAATCTGGTAGATATCCACCGGTATCTTGATGAGCTCAAAGGTATTTGCCAGCCAGCACCAGAACAATCCCAGAAGCACTCCAATGGCTGTCCCGATGACTCCGATCATGGATCCCTGTAGAAAAAATATTTTCCTTATACCCTGAGAAGTTGCGCCCATGGCCAAAAGGATACCTATATCTCTTGTCTTTTCCATGACCATCAAGATAAGTGTGGCAACGATATTCAAGGCAGCTACAAAAACGATGAGGGCTATGGTCAGGAACATGATATTTTTTTCAAGCTTCAAGGCAGAGAAGAGGGATTCATTCAGCTCCATCCAGGTCTGTACGTAAGTAAAGGGAGGCACAATCTCCCTAATCTGATCTGCTGTCTTTGGAGCATGGAATATGTTCTCTATTCTGATTTGAATGTAGCTTATGCCCTCCCCGAGACGTAAGAGTCTCTGGGCTGATTCAAGCCGAATCAGGGTGGTTGTAGAATCAAACTCATACAATCCTGTGTGGAAAATGCCTGTTACGACAAATCTCTTTCTCCTGGGAAGAGGGCCGATCGGGGATAATCGGAGAGATGGAGTCAAAACGTCCACCACAGCTCCGATTCCCGCCCCTATGCCCGCAGCTATTTCACGACCAAGCAGGATGCCTTCTCTCTCGGAATCAGGAGCAGGTATGTTTCCCTCTTCCAATTCTTGAAGCCATGAATAATATTCTTTATCCAGTTCAAAATCGATACCTTTAAGCACAGCCCCTTTGCTATCCGAAGGGCCGCTTAGGAGAACCGTATTATAGGCAACAGGTGAAACGGATAGGACTCCTTTTACATCTTTTATTTTGGGAATGAGTTGCGGATAGTCTTTTATACCATCTCCAGTCATGTCAGAAACCATGACGTGGGATGTGGATCCAAGAATTTTATCCTGAACATCGCTCTGAAAACCCGTTATAAGAGCAATGGCAATGATGAGAGCCATAACTCCGATTGTAATGCCCAGGATGGAAATAATGGTAATGACAGAAATGAAAGCCTGCTTCCTTTTGGCAGTCAGGTATCTTTTGGCGACAAAAAACTCATAATCCATGGCTAAATCACTCTTTACTCTTTAGGTCTGAGAAGAGGAAAAAGGATGACTTCCCTGATGGATTTTCGGTTAGCAAGAATCATAACCAGCCGGTCGATCCCAATCCCTTCTCCTCCTGTGGGAGGAAGCCCATATTCCAAAGCATGGACATAGTCCATATCAATCCAGTGGGCATCCTCGTCTCCTTTTTTTCTCGCCTCTGCTTGCTCTGTAAATCTCTTTTTCTGCTCTTCAGGATCTGTTAATTCGCTAAAAGCGTTGGCAATTTCCATGCCGGCCATGACGAGTTCGAAGCGTTCCGCTTCATCCGGGCTTTCCTTCGAAGCCTTGGCCAGAGGGGAAACCTCCCGTGGAGGATTCATGACAAAGGTCGGCTGAATGAGATTTTGCTTAACATATTTATCAAAAATAACATCCAACGCCTTTCCATAAGAAAGAGACTTTTTATCAGAAGTGAGAGTTGAAGCCAATTCCATAACTCCTGCTCTATCCTGGAAGCGACTTGGCGCCAAACCACTGTACTCAACCAGTACATCCTTGAACTTTATCCTTTTCCACGGCCTTTTTAAAGAAATCTTGTGTTCTCCGTAGGTTATTTCCTCTTTTCCCAGAAGTGTAAGACTGAGATCATTGATCAGCTCTTCAGTCAAATCCATCATATCAAAATAATCGCTGTAAGCCTGATAGAATTCCAGCATGGTGAATTCAGGATTGTGCTCTGAGGATATACCCTCGTTGCGGAAACTTCGATTGATCTCGTATACTTTTTCAAAACCTCCCACAATCAATTCTTTCAAATACAGCTCAGGAGCTATCCGTAAATAAAGGTCCATCCCCAGTGCATTGTGGTAAGTTTTAAAAGGCCTTGCCAGGGCACCTCCAGGGATGGCATGCATCATTGGAGTTTCAACTTCGATGTATCCCTTTTGGTCAAAAAACTTTTTTATATCCGTTATCATCGCGCTTCTGAATCTAAAGACCTCTTTTTCCTCTGGATTCATGATTAAATCCAGGTATCTTTTTCGGTAGCGAAGTTCTACATCCTGCAATCCATGCCATTTTTCCGGAAGAGGATGAAAACATTTAGCCAAAAAAGTGAATGATTCAGCCAAAACAGACAACTCTTCGGTCTTGGTCCTGAATAATGCGCCTTTGACAGAAACAATGTCTCCGATATCGACCAGGGAAAAAAGCTGATAGTTTTTCTTTCCTATTTTGTCTTCCCGCAGATAGACTTGAAGTCTGGAACGGCTGTCTGCAATATGAAAAAATGTGGCCCGGCCCATCCGGCGAATCGACATAATCCTCCCTGGTACTATGACTATCACCTTTTTCTCTTCAAGCTCTTCTTTGGATAACGGAGAGAAGCTTTCCACAATATCAGACGCAGAATGAGTTGTCTTCACATTGTGAGGAAAAAGGTCAATTCCTTCCCTGGAAAGCCTTTCCACTTTGACCTGTCTTGAAGCTTCCTGATCGGTCTTTTTTGATTCTTCCCGCTTATTCACGTTTTCCTCTTCTGGCAGTACTTTTTTTTCAATCATGTTCTTCTTCCTTCAATGGCCTCTTGGCTTTTTCCAATTTTTTTCTTGCGCCATCTAAAATCCCATTGACAAATGTTGCTGCTTCATCTCCACTATACTTTCTGGCAATTTCAATCGCTTCATTGATGACTACAGCTGTATCAATATTCTCTTCGTATAAGATTTCAAAAACAGCCATTCGTATAATATTGCGATCAACGAGAGCCATGCGTGAGATGCGCCAGTGCTCGGAAACAGATTGAATCGTGTTATCGATCTCCCCTTTATGAGAAATTATGCCGCTAACCAACCAGGTGCTGTATTCTTTTATCTCCTCATGAATTTTCCTATTCTCCCAGTATTGAGCAACAATCGTATCGAATTCGGCATCTTCAAATTCTATTTGAAAAAGAATGCGGAGGGTCTCTTCCCTGGCTTTTCTTCTGTGCCCCATGAAACGGCTTCCACCCTACTAAAACCCAGTCTCTTTTATCAAGTTCAATGTTTCCACAACAGAAAGAACAGCATCCCAGCCTTTGTTGCCCGATTTTGTGCCGGCCCGCTCTATTCCCTGTTCAATCGTATCAACGGTTAGGATGCCAAAGGAAACAGGCAATCCCTCGTCCATGGAGATCTGAGCCAATCCTTTGGTGATTTCAGCGCTCAAAAAATCGAAATGAGGAGTATCTCCCCTGATTAATGCGCCCAGACAGACAATCCCATCCACCTTTTTCGCCTTTGCCAGTTTTTTGGCAATGACCGGGATCTCAAACGAACCTGGAACTTTATAAACAGAGATATCTTTCTCCTCTGCGCCTAATTTTTGAAGGGCATCAAGAGCACCTTCCAGTAATCTTTCTGAGATAAACTGGTTAAAGCGGCTGACTATGATTCCAATCTTTAAACCTTTCGCCTGAAGCTTTCCCTGGTAAATATCCATCCTTATTCGTCTCCTTTATTGGTTATTAATTTTCCGAACTCCACTTTCCTTCCTCTCTAATCCAAGTTAACCTCTTGTATTCTACAAGGATATCTTCTACTACGGCAACGTCTTTTAAAATTTTCCCTATTTTATCAGATAAAAACAGTTTTTGAAATAGGGAAATAGGGATCCTTTTATTGGATAAAGTTGTGTTTGCAATAATTTTATGTTAATTATATGGGACGAAATTACCTCTGAAAGTTTATGGAGGATGTGATGAAAACAGCAGCAAAATATAAAGAACTCCCTGCTGAGTTACTGAGATGGAGCTGTGTACCTGAAAATATTCCTTTCAAAACCAGTGATGAATGTAAGCCCTGCGAAGAAATCATAGGTCAGGAAAGAGCTCTCAAAGCCATTCAGACAGGTTTAGACATCAAAGGCCTCGGCTACAATATTTTTATTACGGGAATGGTAGGGACGGGCCGAACCACTACCATTAAAAAGCTTCTGGAAAAAATGGAAAAAACAGAGGAAACGCCTGATGATATCCTTTACGTAAACAATTTTAAAAATCCTGATGAACCGATGTTGATAACCGCTCCGGCTGGAAAAGGTAAACGTTTCAAAGATGCCATGGATAATCTTATCGGAATGCTCAGGTCAAACATTCCGGAAATGCTCAAAAGCCCGTACTATGCAGAAGAAAGAGAAGGGATTATTGAATCCCAGCAGAAAAAGCAAAAAATTCTTCTCAAGAATTTTGAAGATGAAGTTTCCAAGGAAGGATTTTCTGTCATTCAAGTACAGATGGGGCCTTTTGTGAGGCCTGACCTTGTTCCTTTGGTGGAAGGAAAACCGACTCCTTTTAACAAGATGGAAGCCCTGGTTAAAGAAGGCAAATATCCGCAAGAGAAATTGGAAAAACTGAGGAAAAAATACGAAGAATTGTCTGACAAGCTTGAAGAAATCTTCAAACATTTGAAAGAAATCGAGGAGGAGACACGCAATCTTTTAAAACAGTGGGACGCCAGGTCTATCACCCCCATAATCAAAGGAGCGATTGACGAGATAAGGGCAAAATTCGACTTTCCAAAAATTCCAGAATACCTGGACGAAATTGAAATAGCCTTCCTCAGAAATATCGACCTCTTTAAAAATCAAAAATCGGAGCAAAAGGCACAAGCACAAGAATTCCTTGATCCATTTCTGGCTTACAGAGTCAATTTACTTATCGATAATGCGGAAACAAAGGACGCACCGGTTGTCATGGAAAACAATCCCAACTATATCAATCTTTTCGGCTCTATCGATCTCAGTCCAACCCGACTGGGCCTCATGCAAACAGACTTTACAAAAATCAAAGCCGGATCATTTCTCAAAGCCAACGGTGGATTTCTGGTCATAAATGCCCTGGATGCTTTAGTCGAACCCGGTGTCTGGCCAACTCTCAAAAGGACCCTGAGAAACCAGATTTTCGAGATCCAAAATTTTGCATCCCTCTATCTCTTCTCGACATCCAGACTCAAACCACAGCCCATTCAATGCGATGTAAAAGTTGCCCTCATAGGAGATGCGTATGTCTATAACCTCCTTTATTATCTCGATAAAGATTTCAAAAAAATATTCAAGATCAAAGCTGAATTTGATTCAGAGATGAAAAAAGATGATGAAACCATCGAAGAATATGCCGCCTTCATAAAGAAAATAGCCGATGAAGATAAACTCAAGCCCTTTGATAAAACCGGAATCGCTGCTGTTATCGAATACGGAACCCGACTTGCCGGAAGACAGAAGAAAATATCCACCCGTTTCCACGTCATTGCCGACGTACTGCGGGAAGCCAGCTACTGGGCTGATAATGACAAAAAAGACACAGTCGGCCGCGAAGATGTCGAAAAAGCTATAGATGAGCGCTTCGAACGAGTCAGTCTGATAGAGGATAAAATTCAAGAGATGATTGAAGAAGGAACGATCATGATCGATGCCACAGGCAAGGTCATAGGTCAGGTTAACGGCCTCTCAGTCTATAATATGGGAGAATTTGCCTTCGGCAAACCCACGCGAATCACAACCACAACAGCCGTGGGCAGAGCAGGAGTCATAAACATCGAAAGAGAAGCGGATTTAAGCGGCCGCACTCATAACAAAGGTGTCCTGATTCTGGGAGGATACCTGAGGGGAAAATACGCACAGAACAAGCCTTTTTCCCTCTCAGCAAGCATCGCTTTTGAACAGTCTTATTCTGGAGTTGATGGAGACAGCGCCTCCTCCACTGAAGTCTATGCCATTCTCTCCAGCCTCTCAAAACTGCCTTTAAGTCAGAACATAGCCGTCACAGGCTCGCTCAATCAGAAAGGAGAAATCCAGCCCATCGGTGGAGTAAATGAAAAGATTGAAGGTTTCTTCGATGTCTGTAAGGCAAAAGGCCTGACAGGAGATCAAGGTGTCATCATCCCCCATCAAAATATCCAGAACCTCATGCTGCGAAACGATGTGATCGAAGCCGTAAAGGAAGAGAGATTTCATATCTACCCGGTCAAAACGATTGATGAAGGGATTGAAATCCTGACAGGAGTTAAACCAGGGGAAAGAAAGGAAGACGGGACGTTTGAAGAGGGCACGGTGAATTATCTCATTGATAAGGAACTCCAGCGGCTGGCCAAGAGCTGGAAGACATTTACTGCTCCGGCTGATAAAGAAAAAGAGAAAGAAGAAAATAAAGAATAGGGTTACTCCAATCCCACCTGTTTTTTAAGAAGATCGACTTCTTTGGGAGTGAGAAAACGCCACTTCCCTTCCTTCAGCTTTCCCAATTTTAATCCTCCGAAACCGACTCTTTGAAGCTGAAGGACCTTGTGGCCGATGGCTTCGAACATCCTTTTTACCTCTCTTTTTCTTCCTTCGTAGATTTCAACTTTAAAGGCCGTATTCCCTGGGCCGCCGGCAATCCGAACAATTTTTGCAGGAGCAGTCTTTTTCCCATCGATGTAAATTCCTTTTTCCAGGCCGGAAAGCGCTGATGCGCCAGGCTCACCCTTGACCTTTACCAAATATGTCTTCCGGACTTCAAAACGGGGATGAGCCAGACGAAAAGCCAGTTCTCCATCATTTGTTAAGAGCAAGAGGCCGCAACTATCATTATCCAATCTTCCGACAGGAAAAACTCTCTCTCTCAAGGAAGGAAGCAACTGCATGACCACAGGTCTCCCGAAAGGGTCCTTGAGAGTTACGAGAAATCCCTGGGGCTTGTTCAATATCAAATAGACCAGGTTATTGCCTCTCTTCACTCTTTTTCCCTCAACTTCGACTCTATCTTTTTTTTCATCTATTTTGGAACCAAGCTCCCGGATGACCTGGCCG
>DAOUYU010000064.1 GCA_030673995.1 Candidatus Aminicenantota bacterium | reverse complement strand
CCAATAATGAATGAAAAAGGTATCAAATTGAGTAATGCCATGGGTTTAATCCTGCTAAGAATTTTAGAGGATTTATAGCATAAAATAGTTCAAATTGCAATTTCTCTGTCAATTCCGCGCTTTTTGTCATAGAGCCTGGGGATGGTTGACGCAGAGGCTATATTTATTGTATTGTTTATCTAAAATTATAAGATAATCGATGGAAAAAACAGGAGTGAGGAAGAATAAAGAAGGGGAAATCTGGGCGATCGGTGGTGGTAAAGGAGGAACAGGAAAGACTTTTATTACCAGCAGTATGGGTACTTATCTGGCTAGAAAAGGAAAGAGGATAGTTTTAATAGACATTGATATCGGCGGAGCAAACCTACATTCATTCCTTGGCATTAGCAGACCAAAGAAATCTTTGTCGTTTTTTTTTGAAAAGGGAGTACCTCTAAGCAAACTTGCCTTGAAGACAGGCATAGGAAACATGTACCTGATAAGCGGCGATATCCATTCCCTTGCTTCCGATAGCATTAAATTCACTCAAAAGCTCAAGTTATTCAGGCATATTTTAAAATTAAACAAGCAATATGTGCTTATTGACCTTGGTGGCGGAAGTCATAACAACACTATTGACACCTTTCTTATAGCCGACAAGATGATTGCTGTTCTTGAACCGGAAATAATTGCTATAGAGAATATGTATCATTTTATAAAAAATTCATTATTCAGAAAATTAAAGATGTCACTAAGGTCCTATGGTTTTAAAGAAATTGTCGAACACATGTGGGAAAGCAGGGAAAAATACAAAATAAACAATCTGAATGAACTTATTGAATGTCTCAAGAATAGCTTTTCATACATTGGGGATATTCTTGATGAAGAACTTTCAAAGTTCAAGATTTATCTCATTTTAAACAAAGTAAGAAGTAGCCAAGATATCATTATTGGATCTTCTATTAAGAGTATCTTCATGAAGTATTTAGGTTTAGAGACACAATTTGTTGGATACCTCGAGTATGATGATGCTATCTGGAGGTCTATCCGTGAAAGAAGGCCTTTTATGGTGAATTATGGCACATCTCGCAGTGCTAAAGAAATAGAAACATTTACAGAAAACATACTGCAGGGAAGCGAAATAAAACACTCCAGAAATTGAGCATGCTTAGAAAAGAATATAAAAAGTATTTTGATGTCCTTGAAATTAGTCCTGATGCATCATTATCACAGATAAAGAGCGCATACCTGAGGTTAAAAAGATTGTATTCTGCTGAATCTGTCGTTATCTCTCCTATTGCGGATGAGTTCCCCTATAAGAGGAGGCAGAAGATCCTGAAGCAAATTGAAGGGGCATACACAGCGCTGATATCCCTCTCGTATCATGGCCAACACAAATCATCTTATCGTGGAGAGTCGTTAACTTCAAAAGGTGGATCTGAAGATAAAAAGGAAAAGAGTACACCATTCAGCGGGCCTGTATTGAGGCAGATAAGAAAAGAGCGAGGGATAGGATTGTATGAAGTTGCACTCGATACCAAGATACGCGTGGAACTTATTGAAAACATAGAGCTTGAGAGATTTGAGGTCCTTCCTCAAGAGGTTTATCTTAAAGGTCACATAAGTGTTTATGCGAATTATCTGTTACTTGATCCGAAGAAGGCTGCCGATGATTACATTAAGAAGTATAGAGAGTGGAAGAGTAAAATCGAGGAGGAGTGAATACGGATTATTCTCTCTATTCATTTTGTTGATTATAACCTTTCCTCTGAAGATGTTCGGGGAGGAAGTCAAAAACAATAACGATAAACAAAAAAAGAGTGATTTGATTATCCTTCCCATCATTTATTACATGCCAGAGACCAGTCTTGCTTATGGTTTGGGAGGGATATATGTGCTGAAGGGCTCAGAGCATGAGCAAAAAAGCCGCCCTTCCAGCGTTTTAATGAGTGTTGTCCGGACCCTAAAAAAGCAGTTCATCGTTGAAATTTATCCTGATTTTTATGTGAAAAAGGGAAAATATCATCTTGTGCCAAATTTCAATTATAGAACATATTCTGAAAGATTTTATGGTATCGGGAACAACACAAAAAAGGATATAGAGGAGGAATACAGTTTTCAGTCTTTCAAGCTGGATTTTACCCTTCAGAGAAAAGTCAGTGAAAAATTTTACGCAGGTATTCAATATGAATTTGAATATAATAAAATTACAGATATGGAGCCAGGTGGCATACTCGAAACCGAAGATATTGTGGGAAAAGAGCTGGGTGCTTCTTCAGGCTTTGGTCTCGTGGTCAATTGGGATAGTCGTGATAATATCTTCTACCCTAAACGGGGAAAATATTGTCTTGTTTCGGCAAAATTTTTTAATCCTTCTTTTGGTGGGAATTACAGTTTCAATAGATTCAACTTTGACTTTCGACAGTATATATCCTTCTTTCCTACTCATACTCTAGCTTTGCAGGGTTACATCGATATCAAAACCGGCGAACCTCCATTTCAAAAGCTTTCATTGTTAGGGGGGCAATACCTGATGCGGGGGTATTACAAGGGCCGCTTCAGGGACAAGAATATGATTGCTCTTCAGATGGAGTATCGAATTCATCTCTTCTGGAAGCTCGGTATAGTCGGATTTTTGGGATTCGGGGATGTGGCAAATACATTGAATAAGTTCAAATTGGGAAGCTTTAAATATACAGGAGGAGTAGGAATTCGCTTTCAGATTAATCGTGAGGGAAATCATTTAAGACTGGACTTTGGCTTTGGCAGGGAAACTTTTGGTGTCTACTTTGCTGTTAATGAAGCGTTCTAGAAGGGGATAAATCTTCAGATTTCACATTTTCTATATTCTGGAATAGCGAAGATTGAAGACCTGATCCCTTTACTCAGAAGAAGTCTCGCCCAGGGCAGACTTGAGTTCAAGAATGGAATCCTCAGGAAGATTGGTAAACTCAAGCCCCACATCGTAGAGGGCATCGGAACCTGGCGGAAGCACCTTTATCCACGCAACACGTACAGAGGCTGCCACTGACTTTCCACAAGGAAGAAGTAATTCGATTTCCAGCGATTGTTCTTCTTTAAGGGGATTGTTGCTATAAATCCGCACGCCTCCGAGGCTTATGTTGGAGGCTTGGCGACTGATTCCGAAAGTCCGGGCAGGATGGTAGTAGACCGGATTCTTAAAACGCGGGAAGCGCCTTTTGTCGAGTTCTGATTCTTTTGATGCAGCCATTATTTTAGCAATCTTGATAAGAGATTCATTCTCACTCGGATGGAGAAAGTTTAGGACGTGGGCCTTTTTATGTCAATAGAAAAATGCTAAAAGTCGTGTTTTATGACAAAAACGAAGTGTCCCTATCAAGGAGCGACTTCTCCGATGAAGCTGTAAGGGCTGCAGGATGTGATGCGAATATCAACGAATTGTCCGATGACATCCTCTTTTGATTTGAAGTTTATGACCTGATGTCCTTCGTTCCGGCCAGAGTAGATAAAAGAGTCTTTCTTACTCTTTCCCAGGCATAGGACTTTGATCACACTGCCGATGAGTGATCTATTGTGGTCCAGTTGTATGTTCCTTTGAAACTCTTGAAGTTCTATGAGTCTTCTTCTTTTTTCCTTAAATGGGATGGGATTTTTTTCGCGGGAGGCTTTTGTATGGGAGCGGGGAGAATAACGAAAGGAAAAGATATTGGCATACCCAACGTCTTTTAAAACGCTCAATGTTTCCTGGAATTCTCCTTCAGTCTCCCCGGGAAAACCAACTATGATATCAGTACTGAGGCATGTATCCGGCATCAGCTTACGGATGAAAGCTATTTTTTCAAGATATTCTTCTTTGGTGTATCCTCTGTTCATCCTTTTGAGTACTGATGAGGAACCAGATTGAATAGGGAGGTGAAGTTGATGGCAGACTTTTTCCGCTTCTTTCATGGCTATTGCTATATTTTGAGTGAAGTTTTTTGGATGAGAGCTGATAAAACGAATCCACTCAATTCCCTCGATTCGATTGACTTCCTTTAACAGGGACGGAAATTCTTTCCCGGTCTCGGGATCTTTGTATGAATTGACATTTTGGCCTAAAAGCTGGATTTCTTTATATCCCTTTTTGGCCAGGTCTTTAACTTCCTGGATGATATTTTGTTTAGGCCTGCATTTTTCTCTTCCTCGTGTATAAGGAACAATACAGTATGAACAAAAATTGTTACAGCCTTCCATGATCGTGACATAAGCACTGATGTGGTTTTCTCGAAAGGTCAGGTTTTGTGGAATTTCATGCCACTTTTGGCTCCACCTTGTAGAGATGAATTTATCTCCATGATGGCAGTGAATGATCTCGGGAATGAGATAATAATTATCAGGTCCCAAAACGAAATCGATTATTGGTTTTTTCTCAAAAAGCTGGGACTGATAGAGCTGAGCTACACAGCCGACTGCACCAATAGTGATATTTTTTCTTTTTTTGAGTGAGTCAAGCCGTCCTAAATAGGAGAAAAACTTTTCTTCAGATTTTTCCCTTACAGCGCAGGTATTTATGATGACAAGATCGCTTTCATCCAGAGAATCTGAGGCCTGAGCTCCCCCAGCTTTCAGGATTCCCGCTATGCGTTCTGAATCATTTTCGTTCATCTGGCAGCCAAACGTATGGATATAAAACTTTAAGCTTTTTAAACTCTGACTGCCTTTTTCCATTGAGATCTTTAGCCTTGGTTATAAGAATATAGATCTAATAGGATTTTCTTCACTTTTTCAGATTGTGTTCGAGCATTTCTCTCGCGTTTTTAAGTGTGGTCTCTGTGATACGGCTTCCGGCCAAAAGCCGTGCAATTTCTCTCACTCTTTCTTCAAACGATAGCTTTTTGACCATGGTATAGGTTCGTTCCCTGTTGACTTTTTTATCGATTTTGTAATGGTAGCTGGCAAAAGAGGCTATTTGGGGAAGGTGGGTTATACAGATGATCTGGTGCCGAGTTGATAATTTTTTGAGTTTTTGAGCGACGAATTCTGCAGTCTTTCCGCCAATCCCCGAGTCTATTTCGTCAAAGATCAGGGTTTTAAATTTTTTTGTTTCTTTTCCAAGAGTTTTCAAAGCAAGCATGACCCGGGAGAGTTCCCCGCCGGAAGCAATCTTCCTTAAGGGCCTTAACTCCTCTCCAGGATTAGGACTCATAAGGAATTCTATGTCTTCTGTGCCATTCTCTTTTACCGTTTCCATTGTGTCCCGACTGAGAGGAGAAATATCGATTTTAATCTTGAACCGTGCTTTCTTCATCCCGAGGATGCTGATTTCTTTTTCCACCTGTTTTTCAAGTTTGCTGGAACTTTTTATTCTTAAAGAAGATAATTTTGTTGCGTATGTTTTGTATCCTTTGAATTTTGTTTCGATCTCTGTATCCAACTCAGCCAGTTTTTCTTGACTGGTGCTGAGCTTCTGGTACTCTTTTTTGGCTTTCCCCAGGTAAGAGAGAGTCTCGTCGATGCTGCTTCCGTACTTTCTTTTTAGTTTTTCTATCTGACTCAAACGCTCCTCAAGGTCTTCCAATTTTTCAGGAGCTGCCGATTGTCTCTCCTTGAATTTAATTAAGAAATCGGAAAACTCTCCGATGGTAATGGAAAATTGGTTGATGGCATCCTCGGTCTCCTTAAATGTATTATCAAAATCCGAAAGGTCGCTCACTGTATTCTGGAGTTGAGCTAAAAGTGCCGAGATTGAGTTTTCCTGATTGTAAGAGATGTTCAACGCTTTTTCCATCAGAGAATCGATTTTTTCAGCATTTTTAAGGATTTTCCTCTCCTTATGCAGCTCTTCTTCTTCTCCGGGCCTGAGCTTTGCCTTTTCGATCTCCTTTATCTGGAAGTCAAGAAAATCAAGACGCTGTTCTCTTTCTCTTTCCTTAGCCTCGAGGTCCTTTTTTTCTCTAATGAGCTTTTTGAGTTCTTTTGCTCTAAGGGATACCTCTTTTTTTGTGGATGAAGCACTGGCATATTCGTCGAGATAATTCAATTGATAATTCAGATTGAGAAGGAACACATGGTCATTCTGACCATAAATATCAACCAGCTCTCCACTTATTTCTTTGAGTTTTTTAACCGGAACCAGGATTCCGTTCATGTATCCCTTTCCAGCCCCTTGCTCGGAGATTTTTCTTTGGACGAGCAATTCATTTTCTGAGTCGGGGGAAAATCTTTTAAAATCATCTCTGGTTTGATGGAAAGGAAAGATAGCCTCCACTGATGTTTCTTTTTTCCCCGTTCGGATCATATCCGGAGATCCCTTTTCTCCCAACGCCAGCCTTATTCCATCGATGACGATGGATTTTCCTGCGCCGGTTTCCCCGGTAAGAATGGTAAATCCTTCCTCGAGTTCGAGTTCTATGTCTTCAATGGTGGCTAAATTTTTGATACGGAGAGACTTGATCATTTACAGAATTCTTTATTACTTGTTTGACAAGGAGATTATTATGGGTACCAGTGCCTTTTCCATGTTCAGGCGGCCGTAGCCGACATAATCGTCCTTACCAGGATAGAGGGATGAGTTTATGTCGTCGGCTGAATAGCGGATGACGCTCATGATCTCTGCGGCCTTAAGATGGGGTTTTATGCTTTTAATCAGTGCTGCAAGACCGGCAACATGGGGAGTTGCCATCGATGTCCCTGAGGCCCAGCCATAGGGAAGCTGGCCTGGCTCGGCAACAAGGTCCACTGGATAACAGCTTAATATATTCACTCCAGGTGCGGCAACATCCACTTCAGGGCCAAAATTAGACCAATCGATTCTGTTATCATCCTGGTCTGTTGCAGCCACGGCCAGGCAGTAATCGTCATACGCTGCAGGGTAAAGGACAGCTATTCCTTCGTTTCCAGTGGAAGCGACGATAACCACGTTTTTATCATAGGCATATTTCATGGCTTCTCTCAATAGCGGATTAGGATCTGGACCTCCAAAGCTCAGGTTGATCACGTCAGCTCCATTGTCTGCTGCATACCTTATGGCTTCAATAGCCAAATCGTCTGTGATTATGGGGCCTTCGACAGGATCTATTTCGACCACCTTTAAGGGCATGATTTTGCAGTTCCAGGCCACTCCGGCAATACCTTTCCCGTTATTGGTTTCAGCCCCTGCGATTCCGGCCACATGTGTTCCGTGCCAGAGATTGTATTCGGGTTCGGAGTCTTCATCGACAAAGTCCCAGCCGTTCGGGCTAATCTTGTTTATCAAATCCGGATGCTCCAGGTCTATACCTGAATCGATAACAGCAATGACAACCGACTCCTCTCCTATTGTTTCTTCCCAGCCTGCGGTGGCTTTGATGTCAGCTCTATCTTTCCCTTGAGGGCTTCCTGGAGGTCCTGCGACCTGACCGGAATTGTAAAGAGCATACTGTTCATTAAAAAGAGTATCATGCGGAGTGATTGTAAGATATCTATAATAATTGGGGGAGGCATACTCCACGTCAGGATTTCGACTGAGCAGGTAAAGCATCTCTTCCACGCTTGTGCCTTCCGGGATTTGAAGCTTATAAATGTCCAATCCCGGGATTCTTTTGAGTTTTTTGGTTTGATAGGCGGCAAAGGTGGCTTCTCTTCTCTGTTCTGAAAGAATGGATTTGAATTTGACCAGAACCTGGTCTTGAGCATAATGGTTTCCTCTGGAGCGAAAAGACCGAACGCCGTTTATAAATGTGATCCTCTCATACAATCGAGAGGGAAGGTGCCTTTCTCTTTTTTCATCTCTAAAATACCCAGAGCTTCCAAGCGGTTTTTTTCCATGTTTTCTGGAGAGGACCGCTCCATATTTTTCCTCTTTGTAGCGCTTTGGGGAAGATTGCCTCAGATTTGACTGAACTTGATCCTGAATACCATTTTTATCCTTTTGCCGGGAAAGTTCAGCTTTGTTTAAAGGTTTGATTAGCTGGTGAAGAAAATAAGGGATCGGTTTTTTACCTTTTTGAACTCTTAGATATTTTAGGTTTAACGAAAAAAGAAAGAGAGGGATCATGAAAGATGCTAAGATTATTTTCTCTCTTTTCATCATGTCCTCCAAAATTATTAGAAAGAAAGCAAGGCTTTAACTGAGAGGCTTAAATCGACTCCTCCTCTATAAGGCATAAAACTTGCTTCTGGATTTATGCTGAAAACTTCGGAAATTTCATAGATGCCTCCGAGAGCAGTACAGAATAAGCTCTTTCCGGATATTTTCAGCTCTTCATGTCCTTCTAGTTCCTGAATGGTCTCGTCCATTGTAAACGTTCCCCAGAGTTTATTAAAACTTAAATAAAGATAAGGAGTGAGAGACTCAAATCCTTTATATGTGAATACGGGCCCGATGGATATTCTTGTCCATGAAGGGTTTCCTTGTGCTGTGCCCGCAACATTCAAGTAGTCAATCCGCCATGTTTTTGAGCTTCCCAGATAACAGAAAAACTGACCAAGGCCATCTATTTCCAATTCTTCACTGTAAACGATATTTTTTTTGATTTCTATTCCCAAAAGATACCCCTCAATACTTCTCTCTCCCAGTTCCAGAGAAAAAGGAAGTTCTTTGAATTGTAGTCCCTCATAATTGGAAAAGGAGTATCCGAATGAGGCAATTGCATACAGCCCTTCCTTGACTTCGAATTGTGTGTTGAATGTGAAAAAAAGAGAGTTAAATCTGGAACTGTTGTTGTCATCACCCCAGCTTATTGTTCTTGATAAGTATTCTAATCCAATACCCAGTTTTATAGATTTACTTTGAATCAATGCTTCTCTTTCCTCTTGAGCCAAGGAAAAACAGGGTAAAGCCAAAATCAATAGAATTAAAAAAATGTTGATTTTTTTCATATAGAACTCCACTGCATTTACTGTAAATTCATTATTTCTTTTCTTTACTTTTCTTTTCAATTTCTTTGAGTTTTTTCTGGGCTTTTTTAGCGAATTTGCTTTGGGGAAAATCAGATATCAATTTGGTGAAATAAGGGATACTCTCTTGGAAGTCTTCCCTCTTATAATAGGAATCTCCTAAGTAAAAATAGACTCTATCCATTTTTGAAAAATTTGGAAAATCAGTCATTATCTCTTTCAGTCGTTGTACTGCA
>DAOUYU010000021.1 GCA_030673995.1 Candidatus Aminicenantota bacterium | reverse complement strand
TGGCAAACGGACCATTAACATGCGTCCCTTTGATGTTCAACTTATGGGTGGGATTGTTCTTCACCAGGGAAAAATAGCCGAAATGAAGACAGGGGAAGGAAAAACTCTTGTCGCTACTCTTCCGGCCTACCTGAATGCCCTGGAAGGAAAGGGAGTTCATATTGTTACAGTGAATGATTATCTGGCTAAAAGGGACACAGAATGGATGGGCCCGATCTTCAATTTTCTCGGCCTTGAAGTGGGAACGATACAGCATGATATGGACGATATGGAAAGAATAGAGGCCTACCGCAAAGATATCACCTACGGGACTAACAATGAATTCGGCTTTGACTATTTACGGGACAATATGAAGTTTCGCCGTTCCGACCTTGTACAGAAAGAACACAACTATGCCATAGTAGACGAAGTGGACAGCATCCTCGTAGATGAAGCCCGGACTCCTCTCATCATCTCTGGTCCCACGGAAGAGTCGACTTCGCTATATTACCGGGTAGACAACCTCGTCCGCCGCCTCCGCAAGGAAAAGCATTTTCAGGTTGACGAGAAGACAAGAACCGTATCACTATTAGAAGACGGTGTCTCTGAGTCCGAAAAATTCCTCAAAGTTCCAAATCTCTACGACCTTGCTCACATGGAAATGGTCCATCACATCAATCAATCTCTAAAAGCACATCAGCTGTTCAAGAAAGACGTCGATTATATGGTCAAGGAAGGCAAAGTGCTGATTGTAGATGAATTCACGGGTCGGCTGATGCCGGGACGCCGGTACAGTGATGGATTACATCAGGCTCTCGAAGCCAAGGAAAAAGTGCGCATAGAGGCAGAATACCAGACTTTAGCTTCTGTTACTTTTCAGAATTATTTCCGGATGTATGACAAGCTGGCCGGCATGACAGGAACAGCAGTAACAGAAGCCGCAGAATTTCAATCCATTTACAAGCTGGATGTCGTAGAAGTCCCCACCAATAAAACTCTCATTCGCTATGAGTTTGATGACGTGATATACAGAACACGAAAAGAAAAATGGAATGCGGTCGTGGATGAAATCATCGAAAACCACAAAAAAGGACACCCTGCTCTGGTGGGCACGATTTCCATTGAAAATTCAGAATATTTAAGTTCGATCCTGAATAAAAGAGGGATTAAACATGTCGTCCTCAACGCAAAGTACCATGAAATGGAAGCCGAAATCATCGCCCAGGCAGGGAGGATTGGAGCTGTTACGATTGCCACCAACATGGCAGGCCGGGGCGTGGATATCCTCTTAGGAGGGAATCCAGAATTTTTGGCTTCAGAGCAATTGAGGAAAAAAGGAATAGATCCTGCGAAAGCTTCTCAGGAGGAATGGGAAAAAGCCCTGGCAGATGCGACAGAAATCACTCAGAATGAACATGAAAGGGTCATTGATTTAAATGGACTTCACATCATCGGTACGGAACGGCATGAAGCCAGAAGAATCGATAACCAGCTTAGAGGAAGAGCAGGGCGTCAGGGAGATCCCGGCTCCTCCCGCTTTTATCTTTCTCTGGAAGATGACCTGATGCGTATATTTGGGAGCGACAGAATATCAGGCTTGATGGCCAGAATCGGAATGGCAGAAGGGATTCCCATCGAACACAAAATAGTAAGTAAAGCCATCGAGAGAGCCCAGAAACAAGTGGAAGGCCAGAATTTCTCCATTCGAAAGCATTTGCTGGAATACGACGATGTGATGAACAAACAGCGAGAATCCATCTACAGGCAGAGAAAAGAGATCCTTCAAGGAAAAAACATGAAGGATTTTATCCAGGAGTTGATTGTCACTCTTATAGAATGGATTATGGAAAATCACACGAATAAGGACGAGTCTCCAGATGATTGGGATACCGAAGGTTTCAGAAAGGGAATCGCATCCCAATTCGGGCTGGACATTGAAGAACTCAACATAGATTGGAGTGGCGTCAATTATGAAGAATTGAGGAACCTGGTTCTGGATGCCCTAAAAAACACCTCTCAAGAAAAAGAAAAAATCATAGGCGAAGAACGCATGAGGGAATTCGAAAGAGTCATCATGCTTCAAATTTTAGATTCCCAATGGAAAGACCACCTTTTAGGCATGGATTATCTCAAGGAAGGGATTGGACTTCGAGGTTATGCTCAAAAGGACCCTCTGGTTGAGTACAAAAAAGAGAGTTACGAAATGTTCCAGGCTATGATGGATAGAATCGAAGAAGAAACCATCCGCTATCTTTTCCTCCTCCAGCCCGTAGTAGAAGAAGAACTGCCCGAAAGAAAAGAACAACCTATGTACTACCAGAGGGCTCAGGATACTCAAGCTCCACGGATCAAGCAGGCAAGATCTGTGATCCCAAAAAAGAGAAAAAAGAAAAAAAAAGGGAGATAAGGGGGAAAAAATGTTGGAACAAAAGATAAAAAAGGGATTGACATTTGATGACGTACTTATACTCCCTGCTAAATCAGGCGTTATCCCGGCTCAAGCGGATGTCTCGACAAAATTTAGCCGTAACATCAAGACCAGCATCCCCATTGTAAGCTCGGCCATGGATACAGTCACAGAATCAAAGATGGCCATTGCCTTGGCTCAACAGGGAGGGATAGGAATCATTCACAGAAATATGCCAATTGAAGAACAGGCTGAGGAAGTAGACAAAGTCAAGCGATCGGAAAGCGGAATGATCGTTGACCCGATAACAATGAGACCCCACAACAAAATCTTCGAAGCCCAGGAAGTCATGAAAAAATACAAAATCTCAGGGCTTCCCATATCAGACGAAAACAATAAATTGGTAGGGATTCTAACCAACCGGGATATCAGGTTTGAGACACGCCTAAACCTGGCTATAGATAAAGCCATGACCAAGGATCTAGTGACAGTTCCTTTGGGAACATCGCTTGAAGAAGCAAAAAAACTCTTTCATAAACATAAAATTGAAAAAATCCTTATGGTGGATGAAAAATTCCACCTTAAAGGACTGATCACCTACAAAGATATCCTTAAAAGAATTCAGTATCCTTATGCCACCAAGGACAGTTATGGACGCTTAAGGGTCGGGGCTGCCGTTGGAGTAGCCAAAGAAACTCTGGAGAGGGTTAAGGCTCTCATCCAGGCAAAGCTTGATGTCCTGGTCCTTGACACGGCCCACGGGCATTCCAAGCGGGTCATAGAGACAGTAAAAATGCTAAAAAAGGAATTCCCTGAACAAGAGCTTGTAGCCGGAAATATTGGCACCGGAGAAGCTACCAGAGAACTCATCGATCTGGGAGTAGATGCTGTGAAGGTCGGAGTCGGTCCTGGCTCAATCTGCACAACCAGAGTTGTCACTGGAGCAGGGATCCCTCAAATCACAGCCATTGCCGATGTCTTCAAAGTAACCAGCACAAAAAACATTCCTCTTATTGCTGATGGCGGCATCATATACTCAGGAGATATCACCAAAGCCATTGCTGCCGGCGCAGACATTGTCATGCTCGGGAACGTACTGGCAGGAACCGATGAGTCACCCGGAGAAGTTGTGATCTATCAAGGCCGCTCTTATAAAACATACAGAGGAATGGGGTCACTGGAAGCCATGAGAAAAGGAAGCGGAGATAGATACTTCCAGGATGTCCTTTCAGGCGGAGAGAAGTTTGCCCCTGAGGGGATTGAAGGCAGAGTGCCCTACAAAGGAAGCGTAGCCAGTATCATTCAAATGATGGTTGGAGGGCTTAAAAGCGGAATGGGATATGCGGGCTGCCAGACCATTCAAGAACTCCAGAAAAAGTCAAAATTCATAAAAATTACCCAGGCAGGAACAAGGGAAAGTCACGTCCATGACGTTGCCATTACAAAGGAAGCTCCCAATTACCGCCTGGATTGACAAATAGAGGTCTTTAAAAGTTTAAAACATGAAAAAGCAACCATGGATGCTTTCAGGAATATTCCCCCCTCTCCTCGGCTGCCATCAAAAATACAGAATTTAAGTTAAAATATATATTTGAACTTTTTCCTTCCGGCCCTGCAAAAGGGGCCTGCAAACTGGCTGGACTGCCTAAGCCTGACGGCTGTGTCTAATCTGCACAATGATGCTTGATGGATTTTCCTTTGACATAATAGATCACTTCTTCACTGATATTGGTTGAATGGTCCGCGATCCTTTCCAGGTGACGTCCGATTAGCATGAGATCCACAGCTCGTTTGATGGAAGTCGGTTCCTGCATCATACAGGTCAACAATACCCTGAAGATCTGATCATTCATTTCGTCCACCTCATCGTCTCTCCGGCAAACATTCTGAGCCAGGTCAACATCTTTTTTTATAAAACTTTCAATGGAATCCTTGAGCATGCTCTGTGCCAGAGACGCCATGCGAGAGATATCGATCAACGGTTTCTGGGGATGTGAATTGATAAAGACTAAGGACCTATCGATGATGTTCACCGCTTGATCAGCAATTCGTTCCAGTTCACTGGAAATCTTCAGAGAGGAAGCGATATATCTGAGGTCCACAGCCATAGGCTGGTGCAGGGCCAGGAGCTTCATGCAGATCTGATCTATTTCTATATCCAGAAAGTTGATGGTTTCTTCTTTTTTATAAACGTCCTGCACAATCTCCTCTTTGTGTTCCTTGAAACACTGGATTGACAGGGAAATGTTTTTCTCCGTCAAAGAGGCCATCATTAAAAGTTTTTCTTTCAACTCCTGTAATTCTTCGTCAATATGCCTTTCCATTTTTGCCTCCGATAAAAATATTCTGTGTTTAGCCAAATCGACCGGTGATATAATCTTCCGTTAATGTATTGGATGGATTTGTAAATATTTTATCTGTTTTATCATATTCTACTATCTCACCCAGCATCATAAAAGCCGTAAAATCAGATATGCGCGCTGCCTGCTGCATGTTGTGGGTGACGACAATAACAGTGTAATGTTCCTTCAGTTGGTGGATCAGTTCCTCGATCTTGGCTGTAGCCACAGGATCGATAGCTGAGCAAGGCTCGTCAAAGAGAATGACTTCGGGTTTAATAGCAAGGGATCTGGCAATACAGAGCCTCTGCTGCTGTCCTCCTGAGAGGGAAAACGCATTCTCGTCCATCCGGTCTTTTATTTCGTCCCAAAGCGTTGCTTCTTTCAAACTCTTTTCCACGATCATTTCGATTTTTCTTTTATCCCTCATCCCGTTGATCCTGAGGCCGTAAGCGATATTGTTAAATATGGATTTTGGAAAAGGGTTAGGTTTCTGAAACACCATTCCAACTCTTTTTCTCAAAACGGCGATATCGACCTTAGGATGGTAGATGTTTTCGCCTTCCAACAGGATATCACCTTCTATTTTTATCCCGGGAATCACATCGTTCATCCGGTTGAGTGTACGGATGAATGTTGACTTTCCACAACCGGACGGGCCTATCAATGCTGTCACCTTATTCTCTTCGCAGGCTATATTGATGTTCTTCAAGGCAATTTGGGAACCGTAATAAAAATTAACATTTCGTGCTTCGATTTTTGCCTGGTTCTTCATACTACGCTCTCCTTTTTTTTCTCAACCTGTAGCGGAGGATAACAACCGACATATTCATTCCCAGAACAAACAAAATCAAGATCAGGGCCGTTCCATAAGCCAGAGGCCTGACCTGAGAGATGGCGTGATGCTGCGTGGCCATAACATACAGGTGATACGGCAGGGCCATAAATTGGTCGCTGAATGATCTGGGAAGGAAAGGAAGAAAAAAAGCTGCCCCTGTAAACATGATGGGAGCTGTTTCTCCGGCAGCACGGGCCAGTCCCAGCACAGTTCCGGTCAGCATTCCCGGGAGGGCATTAGGGAGCACATTGGTCCGAATGGACTGCCATTTGGTTGCTCCAAGAGCCAAAGCCCCCTCCCTGTAAGAATTCGGGACAGTTTTCAGGGCTTCTTCGCTGGCTGTGATGGTCCAGGGGAGAGTCAAAAGACCCAAAGTCAGACCAGCGGAAAGAATGGATGTGCCAAATTTGAGAACATTCACAAACAGAATCACACCAAACAATCCATATACAATGGACGGAACACCGGAAAGATTGCGTATGGACAAACGTATGATCCGAGTTATCCGCGTCTGCTTGGCATATTCATTCAAATAGATGGCTGAAAACATTCCCATGGGCACAGCCAGTAATGCGGTTACCATTGTGACAAAAAACGTTCCCATGATAGCCGGAAAAATTCCCCCTTCTGTCATTCCTCGCCTTGGTGCCTGGCTGATAAATTCCCAACTGATCGCCCCGCCCCCTTTGCTTCCGATGTCATAAAGGAAGATAAAAAGGAAAGCTAAAACAATATACAGACACACTCTCAACGAAAAAAAGCCAATAAATTCAAATATTTTTTTTCTCACTGTTCTCTTTCCTGATACTTGTTCAAAATTACATCAGACAGCAGATTAAGTATAAATGTAATCAGAAAAAGGACCAATCCTACGGCAAAAAGAGCGTAATAATGGGTCGAATAATAAGGAACTTCACCCAGTTCAATAGCAATGGTAGCAGTCATCGTGCGAATGGAGCTGAGAAAACCTCTAGGGAATGCAGGTGCATTTCCTGTGGCCATAAGCACGGTCATAGTCTCACCGATGGCCCTTCCCATGCCCAGCATGACTGCAGCGATAATACCGGATAAAGAAGCAGGGAGTTTGACACGCACAAGAGTTTGCCATCTGTTCGCTCCCAGGGCCAGTGAGGCGTCTGAATAAGTTTTGGGCACTGCACTTAAAGAGTCTTCCGAAATACTGACGATAGTGGGAAGTGCCATTATTGCAAGCAGCAACGAACCATTGATCGCATTCAGGCCATTGCTTGTGCCAAAGATCTTAGCTAGAATGGGCCCGAACAATACAATTCCCAGAAATCCGATAACAACAGAAGGAATCCCTGCCAGAATCTCAACAATAGGTTTTACAATTTCTCTGACTTTCCAGTGTGCCACATCGGACAGATAGGACGCAGTTCCGATTCCGATGGGGATGGCAATGATCATGGCTCCCAAGGAAACCATAAATGTGCCGGCCACCATGGACAGGATCCCATAATGCTCCTTGACCGGAGATGTGGGATTCCACTGGTGGCTTGTGAAAAATTCTTTCAGATCTATCTCCCGGAATGCAGGAATTGCTGTGAACAGAAGCAGTGCGAATATACCGAAAAGGATCATTACAGTCAGGATCCCATTGGTGAAAAAAAAAGCCTTAATGACAGATTCTTTAAGATCTGAAAATTTTTTCTTTTTCATGTCTAGTCTATTATCTCGTGCAGGATCTTTTTAAGGATCCTGCACGTTTTTAGAAAGCATTCATTTCATGTTCTTGAAATTGTCAGAAATAATATCTTTTCCAATTGGGAAAAATCCTTCTCTTTCAACAATTTTCTGGCCTTCAGGGCTGTTGATGAACTTGATGAACAAAGCAACATCTCCTTCAGGCTTTCCATTGGTGGACTGAAAAAGAGGACGAGCTACCGGATAGTCGCCTGAATCAACGGCTGCTTTATCCATTGGAGAATAGGCTTTGGACTCGGCGTTCTTTGCCACATTGAGAACCGTCAGGTCATTTCTGATCTTCCTGGATTTTGTGTCTATGACGTAACCCACTCCCACATATCCGATACCGGATTTATCTTGGATCACACCTTCCACGATCTGGGCATTTCCATTCATTCTTTTCATGTGAGGGGAGTAATCCTGTTTACCGAGTACATGTTCCTGAAAGAATACAAAGGTGCCGGAGTTGGATTGACGTCCATAGAGTGAGATGACCATATCCGGTCCGCCCACTTCCTTCCAGTTTGTGATATCACCTCTGTAGATAGCCCCGATCTTTTCCATGATCATTTCTTTGAGAGGGTTGTCCTTGTGGACGATCACGCTTAATCCATCAATAGCGATGACAAAGGTCCGGGTATCCACTCTCTTTTCCTTGCAGAGTATTTTTTCTTTACTTTTCATGGGCCGGGAATGATTGGCAATATCGCAGGTGCCGTTGATCAGCGCTGCAATTCCTGTTCCTGATCCACCGCCCATAACCGCAATGGCTTTTCCAGGATTTCTGGCCATGAACTCTTCCGACAGGATCTGAACCAGATTGACTATGGTGTCAGAACCTTTGATCTGGATCATTCTTTTGGCGGAATATACTGTTCCACTCGCGAAGATAAAACCTAATAAGAGTGTCCCGATCAAAAATAATTTTTTACCTTTCATAATAAATCTCCTTACTTGAATTTAAACCAGAGAGTGATATTGGCATAAATATCATTTTTTGCTTCACTCCCTGAATAAGTCGTATACCAGAAACCATGCTGGCCCTTGACATCTGAATCATGGTGATCCAGAACTGTGTAATAATCAGCGAACATATAGCCTTTGAACGATCCCTGAGCATGGGCCAGGATTGGAAGACCGAATAAAAGAACGGCTGCAGTCAAAAAGCTTGTTAGTTTTTTCATTTTTTACTCCTTTTTTAAACTCTTATAAAATTTGATCTGTGCTGATCGCTGAAATTTTCGCCTAAGAATGTTAAATGCAAATAAAGTTAAGGTTAATTTTTGGTTAACTTAATGGTTGATTTGAAATGGAAGTGTATTTCTTCTGTTGAAGAAATTACGGTTTTTATTGGAAAGGAAGCTTAATGGTAAATGTGGTCCCCTGCCCCAATCGGCTTTCCACGGAGATATCCCCTTTGTGGAGTTTGACGATATGCTTCACGATGGAAAGTCCAAGTCCAGTACCGCCCAGCTTTCTTGAGCGGGATTTATCCGTCATATAAAACCGCTCGAATATACGCGGTTGGTGTTCTTCTGCTATACCAATGCCTGTATCTGAGACCTGAACAACAGCCTGGTCGTTTTCCTGCTTTAAAGTTATGATAATTTTCCCGTCTTCTGAGTACTTGACAGCATTGTCCACAATGTTGATAAACATCTGTTCAATCTTGAAAAGATCAGCTTGGACAGGAGAAAGATCCTTTTCGGCTATGATCTCAAATTTCAGACTTTTCGCTTTGATCCTTTCTTCAAAGATCTTCATGATGTTTTCCAGGAGTTTTTCCAGATCCACCGCTTCGATCTCGAGATCAGCTCCCTTTTCTTCCAGCTCTGACAGCTGCATCAAATCTTTAACAATATTGATGAGCCTGTCCGTATTCCGCTTGATTATGTTTAAATAACGTTTGTTTTTTCCATCGATCTCTTCTTCCAAAGTCTCGATGAATCCTTTAATGGCAGTCAGAGGCGTCCTTAATTCGTGTGAGGCATTGATAATTAAATCCCGTTTGATCTTTTCCAGCGTTTTGAATTCTGATATATCATGCAGTGTAACCACGATTTCTTTTCCTCTGCGTAAGGAAGTCAGATTACACAGGAAAACTCTTTCATTCAACGACAGTTCCTCTGACATAATTTTCCCCTCTGCACGGACAGACTCGACCATTTCTCGAAAATTTGCTTCACGCAGAATTTCCCAATAGAATTTTCCATTGATATCATCTTGCCCTGAAATCTTCTTGAAGCTGTCATTGGCAAAAAGAATCCGGTTATTCTCATCCAGAGCAAAAAGCCCTTCTTCAATAGAACTAAGAATTCCTTCAAGTTCTTCCTTTTTACGACTAGTTTCCAGAAATAGGGATTGGATCTTCTCCGTCATGAGATTAAAGCTTTCCGCCAGATCGGAAAACTCCCCCTGTTTTCGGGTG
This sequence comes from Candidatus Aminicenantota bacterium, assembly GCA_030673995.1. GTDB lineage: Bacteria > Acidobacteriota > Aminicenantia > Aminicenantales > Aminicenantaceae > JAGLWV01. The sequence goes on along the minus strand of DAOUYU010000021.1, from coordinate 5,055 downwards.
GAAACCCTCACTTTAAAATCTCCAGCGGCAATTTTTTGAGAGGCCTCTCGAAGTTCTTTGACCGGTTTTGAGAAAGAGTGTGAAAGAAAAAAAGAAAAAAGAAAAACACACAGCAGAATGGCCAGGGCGATCTGGGTGATCTTTCCTCTCAAGATAGCTATTAAATGTGTTATGTCGTAAAGATAGAGACTGAGGCGAATAACATGAGAAACCTGGCCGTCCTTTATAATGGGCAGCCCTATATAAAGCATTTCCGTTTTAAGTGTGCGGCTGAATCGAAGCGACCGTCCTGTTTGACCAGAATATGCCCTGAAGATCTCGGGCCTGTCTTTGTGATTCTCCATCATTTCCGGATTCTTTTCAGAATCAGCCAGAACTCTTCCCTCTCTGTTTATCAATGTTATCCGCGTCTCTATCTTTTTCCCGAATTCTTCCATAAAATCCTGCAGTTCTTCTATTCTATTCTCTTCAAGATAAGAGAGGACTTGGTATTTCAGAGCTTCTCCGGTATGAGACAGATCCTTTTCCAAGCTGGCAATATAAAACCGTCTTATTTCATGAAAAGAGAATATAAGTATGAGCATAACCATTAAGATGATAACAAGAAAATGCCCTCCGAAGATTTTAACAAAAATAGATTTTCTCATTCTTCCAGTTTATAGCCCACTCCTCTGATGTTTTTTATGAGAATGGCCGCCCGGCCCAGCTTTTCTCTCAAATGTTTGATGTGCACATCTACTGTCCGGTCCACGACATATTTTTCCTGTCCCCAGAGCTGATCCAGGATGTGCTCTCTTGAAAATACCCATCCTTTTTTTGACGCGAGCAGTTTGAGTATCCGGAATTCCGTGGAAGTCAAATCAACTTTTTTGCCTTCCACGATGACCTCATGTTTTTCCGGATCTATGATCACTAAATTGCGGATCTCTATTGTTTCCCGGGAGGATATTGCTTTGGGCCTCCTCATCACCGCTTTAACCCGAGCAACCAGTTCCTTCACAGAGAAAGGTTTTGTGATGTAATCATCGGCTCCTAACTCCAGCCCAAGGATCTTGTCGATTTCCTCCCCTTTGGCTGTCAACATGATGATAGGGATGGATATATAAGACTCATCTCTTTTAAGCTTTTTGCATACGTCCAGACCATCTTCATCCGGTAGCATCAAGTCAAGGATAATAAGACTGGGCTTCTGGATCTTGAGTTGGGCCATAAAACGACCGGCGCTCTCAAAACATTGAACCTTAAACCCGGATTTTTTCAAATGTAGAGATAGAAGTTCCAGAATATCTGGTTCATCATCAACAACATAGATAAGTTTGTTCATATTTCAATTATACGAAATCGACTTTATATCAACAAGCATCTATTTTACTGCTCAGTATACACTTTTTACAGGCTAATTCTAAAATATATTGACTGGATGTGTTTGTTCTATATATTATTGTTGATGCAACAGCTCAGAAGGTGGGAATTTGATAAAATTGAGAGAAAATTGTAAGTGCGAAAAAAGGAATATCTATATAAAAAAAGGAGAATATGATGAATCGTAGAGCATTTATAAAGACAATACCTGCCATCGCCCTTTTGACCAGCACAAAATCCAGTTTTTCAAAAAATCTTAAACCAATCAATCTTCTACCACCCAAAAAGAATGGGGGCTTATCGGTTTTAGCCTCCTTACAGGAAAGAAAAACCAATCGAAATATCAGTCCAAAAAAACTAGATCCCCAAACCCTTTCAAATCTGCTTTGGGCAGCCTTTGGAGTCAACCGAACAAAAGGAGCCTTTAACAAATCCGGACGAACTGCTGCTTCTGCAAGTAATTCTCAGGAAATTGATCTTTATATTGCCATGGAAGAGGGAGTCTATCTGTATGATGCAGTCCCCCATCGCCTGATCCCCGTGGTCAGGGGAGACTTTAGAGCCTTAGCTGGCCGCCGCAGTGCGGTTAAAGCTCCCATAAATATCTTTTATGTGGTGGATAAATCCAGATATGTATTAGCTGACTGGCAGCCGGATAAGCATGCGGGGGAGGATATGGGGACGGGCCGTGCTAATGTTAATATTTTCAACGAATTATCCTGAAATTAGCCGTACTTTTAAGCTTTAAAGCTGATTTTTAACCCTAAAATTTGGCTTTAAGAGCATGCTTTCCTTCTTCTCTGTTTTGTTCCTTAGAATGCAATTTGCCCCCAAAAAAATACGTTCTAAATCTTAAATAATGTCGACAGTATAGGATATAGCTTCAAAAGTTATCAAGTATTAAAATCGGAGAAGAAGTCCCGTCGTAATGTAAGTGCCACCGAGGTCGACCGTTACCGGATCCCCGCTGTTAGTAAGTGGAGTGGAAAAGCCTGTTTGACTGCTTGGGTCTTCGAACGAAAGCCCAACCGTCAGGGAACGCCAGCCCATGTTCATTCCCATACCTAATGATTTTCCAAAGAACATTTCGATTCCTCCACTCATTCCAAAACCCATCTTGCTCGAGGGAGTAAATTCCCAGTAGGTTGAGCTGCCACTGTCATCATAAGTGCCTGTAACCCATCCCATAAGCAATGCGGGTGAAGCTGTAACGCTCATCATCATGCCGAGACCACCTATTTTCATTCTGATGGGCATTTTGATTCCCATTATGAATGGACTGAGGACTATCTCCTGACTGCCGCCCCAAAAAATCTGTGTACCCCAGAGCGCATGGGGAGAAGAAATGAGGACATCCGTCCCGACTCCAATGGCAAGGCTATTGCTTATGTCCATGAACAGAGTCCCGCTCACACTGTAAAAAGCCGGAGAGCCCTGATCCACAAGCCTTGAAGGATCACCAGTTCTTTCTATGAACCATTCATCAAGAAGGCCCCTGTTGTACGAATTTCTCATGGAATAATGAAAACCGAACTCAAGGTACATCTTTTTCACTGCTTTTAAAAAAGAAATCGCGCTTGCTGTCTTTACGGTTTTTGGCCTTTTTTCAGTTTTAGGCTCCTCTTCGATCCTTGGTCTTTCTTCGATTATAACTTCCTCTTTTTTTTGTGGGATATATTCAGTGACTTCTCCCTTTGCCTCTTCACCGCTCACAATCTCAACAACTTTTCTATCAATAAATCCCTGTACAGGTTGTCCGTCTTGATCCAAGAAAATAATCTCGTAGAAGTCACCGAACCTTCCTGACAACTCCACCAGTGCCCCCATTTTCAGTTGGGCAAGAACGCTATAACCAGGATTAGGACCTGACCTGACATCAGCGAGTTGATCTTTCACTTTTAGAAAAACAATCTCTTCGTTTTCCTTGCAGGGAATCCAGATTTCTATTCTGAGCCCTCCCGGCATGGGACTTGAAGGATTTATATCCAAGTACTTTTCCAGGATAGGACCATCAGATACGTAGTTGTTGACCTTCATCCACTCCTTCATTTTATTGATAGTTTGGTTACTTTCTGTATAAGGACCGAAGTGAAGACCGGTCAACACTGTTGTAAAATTCCACTGTTTTTTCTCCAGGGGTTTCTGAGGCATAGCCTCTGGATCAACAGGAAAGCCGACCTCCCAGATCAACTCTCCAGGCTGGGATGTTTCTGGACTGTTGTAATAGATCCCGAGTATGTTTCCTATCAGAAGAATATCCTGGCTTTGTATTGAGGAGACTAGGATCCCGGACACTCTTTCCATATCCGAAAAAGAACCTTTGTGAGGGATACAAACATAGGTAAAAGGCGTTATTTCTCTTATGAAAAAAGAGGTTTTTTCAGGATATTCCTGTGGAGTTGAAGCCAAAGAAACCTGAGCAGCCAAGCAAATAATGAAAAGAGAAACTATGGTAATTTTTTTCAAGGTCAATCCTCCTTCATTGAATTTAGAGATCTCTGTCTGAACAGAAACTTCTTTTTGGATATTAACAACTTTTAAATAGCTGTTTTTATGATTTTCTTCAATCACCGTTGAAGATGATATCACGGGTGATTTTTCCTCGGAGTAATTACTTTCTTAAAGGAAAGCATCTTACCCCAAAGGACTAGTCCATTATCTTCTCTGTCTCTAATTAGTTAGTCACCTTGAATATTATGGGGAAAGCTCAAAATGATATAGGCTTCATTTCAACATAGTCTTTATCCAGTATTCAAGATGCCTCTCAGGGCTTACATCCACTGAAAGTCCCTTGTTATGCATCCATTGTTCATTTCGCTCTGCCATTCTTTTTTTCCAGTATTCCATTTCTTCTGGAGTCTCCGGATCTTCCCCCAGATTGCCTGTCTCAATTATCCAGTTTTCCAGTTGGAGGCGACATTCCTTTAACATATTTTGATAATTTTGGTCATCTGCCAGATTATAAAGTTCATAAGAATCATTCAGAAGATCATAAAGCTCCTCTTCTGGCTTCTTAGAACACATGAACCGCGATTGCGCTTCATTCAACTCTCCTCTCTTATGCATAAACTGGATTAACGGCAACATTGGATATTGATTCGTTTTATAAGCATTATACTGTGAATAGGGCAGATCAGGCAAAAAGTTACGGATGTATTTAAATCGTTTAGAACATACACAACGAATTCGATCCACTGTTTCATCACAGCGGTCCCTTGCAGCAAAAATATAATTTCGCCCCTTTTTGTCTGTGCTAAGAAATCTTCTGCCCTGCATATGTCCGGGTATTTTTATTCCTGCCAGTGCAAGACTGGTCGGTGCAATATCAATAAGGCTTATCAGATCATCATTTGCAACACCTTGCTTAATGTGTCCCGGCCATCGGACAATCAGCGGAACGCGGATACCGCCTTCATAAAGCCACTACTTTGCCCACAGATGCGGTCTCCCATGATCGCCAAAATAAAAAACAATGGTGTCATCTTCTATCTCTTCCTCCTCGAGCCATTTTAGTACCCTGCTCACCTGTTTATCCAGCACTTAAATCGATTCTAAATAATCTGCCCAATCCCGGCGCGTAAGCGGATGGTCAGGATAATATGGAGGAACTCGCACATCATCGGGATTGACCGGATTTTTTTTATCATGAACAAACTTGCGATGAGTTAAACGTAGATTCACCTTTAACAGGCT
>DAOUYU010000110.1 GCA_030673995.1 Candidatus Aminicenantota bacterium | reverse complement strand
AGAAAAAGTAAATTATTCTGGTTGGGATTTTATAGGGAAAACTTTGATCCTTTTGAGAAATCCCTCTCCTATGCTTTCGGTGGAGATTCCCGGGATTTGATTCACAGCGATATGTACGATCCGTCTTTCATAGGGATTCATAACATCCAGGATTTCATCCCTGCCTGTCTTGTTGACATGCTGGGCAATATCCTGGGCATACTCTTTTAACTCCATTTCCTTTCGTTTCCTGTAAAAATCGCAGTCGGTTTGAACTTTTTGGGGAGACATCTTATTAAGAATGTGCTGGAAGGCAAGGAGGAGCGATCCATCTTCCCCAAGGAGAAAGTGCTTGTCGTTTCCTTCGAAAATGATATAGATTATGTCGTTTTTTTTCTTTATCTGGTACTTTAACTCAAGAGGAAGAAGGGAGAGGACCTTATCGAGAAACTTAACTGCAGGGTCTTTTTCTGACTCTATTTTAGGCCAGGCACGGATGACTATTTCTTTAGTTTTCATTCCGAAGAGCCTGGTTTTTTCTGTGACAACTTCGTAGTTTATCTTGCTTCGGGGAAGTTTAAAGGAGTGCTCCGCGTGGCCTATGACTTCATCTAGGTTTTTTCCTTTGAATTCCTGTTCTAGATTATTTTTTTCTTCTTTTTCCATGAGATTCTCTCTTTTTCTTTTGCTTGATGCGATTCATTATGTACTGCTGGGCGATTTGAAGGGCATTGTTGGTCAGCCAGTAGAGAACAAGACCGCTTGGAAAGCTCATAAAAAGGAAAGTCATGACAACGGGCATGATAAGCATCATCCTTGCCTGAGTGGGATCGGCAGAAGTGGGCATCATTTTTTGGCTGATAAACTGGGTCACTCCCATCAGGATCGGAGTGACATAATAGGGATCACTGACTGAAAGATCTTTTACCCATAGAATGAAGGGACTGTGTCTGATTTCAATGGACTGCCTTAGAAGCATGAAAAATCCAAAGAAAATAGGCAGTTGGAGGAGCATTGGCAGACAGCCCCCGGCTGGATTGACTCCATGTTCTTTGTAAAGCTTCATGGTTTCTTCGTTCATTTTACGCCGTTGAGCGATGTCCGTTTTAGACTTTTTGTATCTAGCCTTGAGAGCTTTAATCTTTGGCTGGAGTTCTTGCATTTTAGCCATAGATTTGGTGCTGCTGTAGGTTAAGGGAAAAAGGAAGATTTTGATGATAATCGTCAGGATGATAATAGAAAGTCCCCAGTTCGGGAAGACCTTATGGATCGCTTTAAGAGCCCGCAGTAGGATTTCAGAAATAAATCCGAAAAAACCGTATTTGATCAGCTTCTTAGACTCATAGCCAAATTCCTTCAAGACATCGAAATCCTTAGGTCCTATGAATGCTTTTTGAGGAGAGCTTATAGAGAGGAGAAAGTAGGGAGCCTGTTCCGGGCCCTCTCTTATTAAGATAGCCATAGATTTTTGAGAAGCGGCGAGAAAAAGAGCTGCGAAATAATTGTCTTCGTAGGCGGCCCATAGGACATAAAAGAAGGAGTTTCCATTCTTGCTGATCAGATCTTGCCACTTCCTTAACGGCATATATTTATTTTCCTTGAGCTGCGTTACTTTTTGGGGCCGAAATACAGATATGCCACTCCCGCTTCCGAATCGCTTCTTCTGCTCTGAGGGAGTGGGATTGCCTATACCTGGTCCCCAGAGAATACCAGGATCAATTTTTTGCCCGTTTCTCCATACATTGATCTGCACATCGAAGTCGTATCTTCCATCTTGGAAAGTAAAGATTTTTTCCACTCGTGTTCCCTTTTCATCCGCATATTGGAAACGGAGTTCTCCTCCTTTTCCATTTTTCAGCTCTAAGCCGGAGATTGAAGGTTTATAGAGGGCGCTGTTGATTGTTTTATCGAAAGATGAAGGCTCAGTTCTTGATGAAGGCTCAGTTCTTAAGGAAAAAGGATAAATGTTAATTTCTGAGGAGCGAAGGGGAACAAGCTCAAGGTCTTCGTTTTTCTCGTTCTTATGTTCTTTTAATCGCCAGCTTTGAAGCACTCCACCTTTGTTGCTCCAGACAGCGTGATACAAAGAGGTGTCGATAAAAATTTGTTTTTCAACTTCAGCAGATACTGGCTGAGTTCTCCTTTCTTCTCCAGCCTTCTCTGGTTCGCGAGAACGATCTACTGGAGGAAAGGTTTCTTTTTCATAAAGCTTCTCTTCAGGCCTTTTCTCGATTTCCATGGTGCCTTCGGGCGAAGTTATTGGTGGGGGTTTTTTGACGAAAAGGAGTTGATAAAAGACAAGGATTAGAAAGCAAATGATAATGGCTAGAAATAATCTTTTTTCCATCTATAGGCCTCTTTAAGGAATAGGGTCAATCCCTCCCTGGTGAAACGGATGGCACTTGAGAATCCTCTTGCCGCCTAAAGATATTCCTCTAAGAAAACCATATTTTTTTATAGCTTCATAGGTGTAGGCTGAACATGTAGGATTGAAACGGCAGTGATGGCCAAGGAGGGGAGATATAAACAATTGGTAAATTCTTATCAAGAATAAAGCAATGTGTTTCATGGAGGTTAATTGTTCTGGATAATGGATTCAAGGGCGGAAAAATAATCTCCTTGAAGCGTGAGCCAGGATGATTCGAGAATTTCTTTTTTGGCGATAATGATGATATCAAGGGGTGCCTTGAGAAGGCTTTTGTTCCTTCGGAATAATGTTCTCATTTGTCTCTTGATTTTATTTCTTTTTACAGCGTTTCCTACTTTTTTACTGACAATGACAGCCATCCTGGAAAAGCTAAAGTCATTGGAGAGGTAAATAAGGTTGAAATATTTTCCTCTGTAACGCTTACCCTTTTTAAAAAGGGATAAAAAATCTTTTCTTTTTCTTATCCTCTCTTGAGGTCCAAGGGTTTCATTCATTAACCGGCAAGTCTTTTCCTGCCTTTTTGTCTTCGAAACTTAATGGTGCGCTGGCCGCCTTTAGTTCTCATCCGAACAAGAAAACCATGATTTTTTTTTCTTTTTCTTTTGTTGGGCTGGAATGTTCTCTTCATCTTTCTTGATTATACTCTTTCTTCAAAGTTAGTATGTTAATAAACCCTTTGTTATCTGTCAAGCTTGAAATTTATCTTAAAGATCTTAAAGATTGATTTGACTCTCTTGTTATAATTCATTATAATATGGAGCAATGAACTTAAAGGTTGGGGATAAGGTCTTTTATCCCAATCAAGGGCTTGGTATCATCGAGGATATCCAGGAAGAGAACTACTACGGGGAAACATTCAAGCTTTACCATTTGAGAATTCTTGCCAATAATACTCTAGTTCTGATCCCTTCTTCCAACACCGAAGAAATTGGGATCAGAAAGCCCATCAAGGAAGAGTTTATCAAAAAGATCTTTGATTTTATGCGAAATGGAGAAGTCGACGTTACAATGAACTGGAAGGGACGGTACAAAGAGCACCTCAATCTCATGAAATCAGGCGTCATGCTGGATATGGCTTTAGTCTTGAAGAGCCTTTTTTACCTCAATCTAATAAAACCCCTTTCTTTCCGTGAGAAGAAAATGATGGAGAAAGTAAAAGAGCTGGTCACATCAGAAATTTCAGAAGTTACCTCTCTTCCCCTTTCAAAGATTGAGGCAAGAATTATGGATACCTTATCCCTTTGTTTCGAAGATAAGAATCCTCGAATGGATTCATGATTTACCATGCTCCTTCCAGCCCTCATTCTTTTTTTTCTTTTTCTTCTTCTCAGCGCTTTTTTTTCTTCTTCTGAGACAGCCTTTATTGCTGCTAATCCCTATAAGCTTAATTATCTTGAAGAGAAAGGTTCCAGGAGGGCAAAGCTTGCTAAAGGACTGTTGAAGAGCGTTGATCACCTTCTGGCGACTATCCTTATCGGCAACACTTTAGCCAATGTGGCAGCGGCTTCTGTGGCGACTTTTGTTTTTGTGTCTTTTGTTCCGAACAAGAATCATGCTATTTTGTTTGCCACTTTGACGACAACTTTCTTAATTCTTCTTCTATCTGAAATCACTCCCAAGATTTATGCCGCTTATAATCCTATAAAGCTCTCTTTTTTGGCTGTGCAGCCCATAAGATTTTTTATCATAATCTTTTATCCTTTTGTTAAGGTTTTTACGTTTATTTCTCGCTTTTTTTATCCTCTCTCTCGAAATAAAGGGATAGGACTTGCCCGTTCCCTTGATGAGGGAGAAATGAAGGTTCTCTTGTCAATGGGGATTAAAGGATTATCTTCCCTTCGAAAAAGGATGATTTCAGGTGTTCTGGACATCGGCTCTCGGCCCGTAAGAGAAATCATGATTCCCCGCCTTCAAGTCAAAGCTATTGAGATCAGCTCGCCTATTCAACAAATTCTTGATGTCATACTTACTGCTGGATTTTCCAGGTTTCCCGTATACAGAGGGGGGATGGATAATGTAGAGGGGATTATCCATACCAAAGACATCATTCCATATCTTATTGATAATAAAGAGATTAATATAAAATCTCTATTAAGAAAAGCATTTTTTGTTCCAGAATCTGCCTCCCTGGAGAACGTGTTGCTTCAGATGCAGGAGACGACAAATCACCTTGTTTTTGTAGTTGATGAGTTCGGGGATATGGAAGGGATCGTAACTCTTGAGGATATCCTTGAAGAAATCGTAGGGGAGATTCAGGACGAGTATGATCCAAAAGTGGAAGAATGGTTTAGCCAGGTAGAGAAAAATATTTATGTTGTCAAAGGAAAAACTTCAATCAAGGACATCAATCAAAGATTTCCTCTTGAATTGCCGGAAAAAGGAGAGTACACGACACTTGCGGGTTTTTTTCTTCATGAATTTGGGAAGATCCCCCGTGAGGGCGAAACCTTGGATTATAAAGGCTATCAATTTGTAGTTGAAAAAATGATCAAACATCATATACATTTACTCAGGATAGTGGTCAAACCGACGGAAGAAGGATCAAGAGATGAAAATCATCGCTAAAAATAAAAAAGCCTTTTTTAACTATGAAATACTGGGGAGCTATGAAGCAGGCATTTCTCTTCTGGGGAGCGAAGTCAAGTCCATCAGAGAAGGGAGAATCAGCTTAAAAGAGAGCTATGCTGAAATTAAAGGGAGAGAGGTTTTTCTTGTCAACTGTCATATAAGTCCATATGAGGCTGCGAATAGATTCAATCATGAACCGACGAGAGAGAGAAAACTTCTGCTTCACCGGCAGGAGATAAAACGGTTAACAGGAAAAATAAAAGAAAAAGGCTTAACCCTGATTCCTACAAAGGTTATGATTAACGATAAAGGAAAAGTTAAAGTTGAAGTCTCCCTTGCCAGGGGAAAAAGGGTTTATCAGAAAAGAGAGGCCATTAAAGAGAGAGACAGAGAGCGAGAGATGAGAGCTGAACTAAAAAGGCAGTGGAGATAATTCATAGGCAAGCTTTATAGCTTCCATCATGCTTTCTGGATTTGCTATTCCTTTACCCGCAATATCAAAGGCTGTGCCATGATCAGGAGAAGTTCGGATAAAAGGAAGACCCAGGGTGAGGTTAACTCCCTTTTCAAAGGCTTCGAGCTTGAACGGAATAAGGCCTTGGTCATGGAAAAGAGCGATGACGATTTTATCAGGTTTGTTTAAAGCACTGCGGAAAACAACATCGGGTGGAAAAGGGCCGTTGATTCTCATTCCTTCTCTTTGAGCCTGCTTTACAGCAGGAATGATTTCTTCCTCTTCTTCAGACCCAAGGAGACTCCCTTCCCCTGCATGTGGGTTTAGCCCTGCGACCAGAAAATGGAAAGTTTCGGGTTTGATTTTTTCTATATTGTGGTTGAGGGAGAGAAAAAAATCCAGAAGAGTATCTTT
>DAOUYU010000072.1 GCA_030673995.1 Candidatus Aminicenantota bacterium | reverse complement strand
TGATAGGTATGTCAAACTTGAATGGTCTTTAGAACGAGTTCTTTTTTCTCTATTCCATGAAGGACTTTCCAAAAAAGACCTGTCTGGTGTATTGAGCCAGGTTCTTTCGAAATTACGGGCTGAGAAACAGAGAAAAGCCACCGACTCATTAGATATAAACAAGGAAATTAAAATACAAAAAAGGGATAAAGATTTTTTTCAATTCTTTTCCCAGATCTTAAAAAAGATAAAGGAGGTCTAAAATGGCTCGCAAAATTATTCTTTTTATTTTCATCGGTTTGTTTTGTACGAATCTCTTTGCCGCAGACAAGGCCGGTTATGCTCTTTTGGATAAAATCATTGTTTTTTTTCAGGATATGGCTGAGAAGGGGACAGGAGGTCCAAAAAAGGTAGAACCGTTCCTTCAAGAGCTGATGGCTGAAGTCAAAAAGTCCAAAGTGCAGGCGATGATCGATCCTGTGTTTTTTAAGAGGTACACTAGGCTTCTTATGGTCCTTAAACTTGCGATTGTCGAAGACCCTGAAGGCATCTTAGGTCCGCTGATCAAAAGGGAAAGCAGTCGATTTATCGAGGATGTAACGGGCGAAGAGTTTCATTTCGAAGGAAAAGGAGGCATTGGTGCCATCGCCGATGCGTTAGCAGAGGAAATATTGAATCTCCGGTTGTATCTGGATAATATAGAGCGCAAAGCCAAGCTGAAAGAGGAGTTCCAGAAAAAATTTGAAAAGAAGAAGAAAAAATAAATCTCTTCATAGTCTAGCTCCTATAAAAAACACAGATCCACACATAGGACATTCTCTGTGTATAGGGATAGATAGAAAAAAAGGTTTATTGTAAAAGACAATGAAATGATTTATTTTGATTTCGATTGACATCGGATATTTCCTTTGCTATAGCTAAAAACGGTTAGGCTCCTTTAAGGCAAGAAATTCCCCTTGCGCTTCTCGGTTTTGGAGTGAATTATGCCAATGGGATTCAAGAGGAGCCAATTATGAGAGGAAACAATGATAAAAGTCATTATTCCCGCAGTGATTGCCAAGACACAAAAAGAATTGGATGATATTCTTTCCAGGATCAAAGATTCCGCCGGTCTTTTACAGCTTGATGTAATGGATGGAAAATTCGTGCCTAATCATTCCCTTGATTTTGATTTCAGACTACCCCAGAGAAAATGTCAGTATGAAGCCCATTTAATGATCGAAAATCCAGGAAAGTGGATCGATGCCAACTGGATGAAGGTTGATACAATAATAGCTCATGTCGAGTCGGTAAATAATCCTGAGCGGATCATAGAATCTGCCAGGGATAAGGGAAAAAAAGTCGCTTTTGCTCTAAATCCCGAAACGGGCATTGAACAGATCAGAGACTATCTGGACAGAATTGACCAGGTATTGATCATGACAGTCCATCCAGGCTTTTACGGCAGCAAATTCCTGCCCGAAACCATGGCGAAAATAAGGGAGCTTAGAGAATTACAGCCGGAACTGGATATTGAGGTTGATGGCGGAATAACGCCGGATACGATCGAGGAAGTCAATACAGCAGGAGCGAACATGTTTGTTTCCGGTTCTTACATTGTTAAATCAGAGAATATAAAGGAGAAATTGGACATACTGGGAAGTTTGGTAAGTAAAAATTGAAAATCGTAAAGGCAGCCCTCGGGAATAAGGCGGGAATCGTGGGAGCCGCTGCTCTGGCCCAGGAAAAAATAAAAGGAAAGGAATAATGAATCCGTTAAAAGAAAAACGGCATACAATCATCCATGGTCTGGAGGAACATCAGACTCTTGACCTGGGAGAATATAAAAATCAGGTTGAAGAGCGGCTAAAGTCCTGGAAAAAACAGCATTTCTCCCGCAGGCTTTGGTCTAAAGACCCGTTGCTTTGGTTTCCTGAGCCCAAACCGGAAATCACGGACCGCCTTGGCTGGCTGGTGCTTCCTGAACTGATGCATGAGCAACTGGAAGATCTTACTTTATTCGCTAAAAAGGTAAAAGATGAGGGAATATCCCATGTCGTCCTTCTTGGAATGGGAGGTTCTAGCCTGGCTCCGGATATTTTTCAGAAAATATTCGGGATTGCTTCGGGCTATCCAGAATTGACCGTTCTGGACAGCACACATCCCTCTGCGGTTCTATCCGTCGAAGGTAAACTCAATTTTCGTCGAACCCTTTTCCTTGTATCCAGTAAGTCAGGAACCACTCTGGAAACTCTATCTCTTTTTCGGTATTTCTGGAAGCAAGTGAGCCGAGTAAAAGAAAATCCCGGGCATTATTTTGTCGCCATCACCGATTCTGGTACTCCTCTTAAACAATTGGCCCAGGAGAGGGGCTTTCGGATGGTTTTCGAGGCTAATCCTGATGTGGGAGGGCGCTATTCCGCCTTTACATATTTCGGACTCGTTCCCGCTGCCCTTATTGGAATGGATATCCACAGGCTGCTTGACAGGGCATGGATTGCATCCGAGAACTGTGCATTCTGTGTCTCTGAAGATAAATCCTCCGGCATTATTCTGGGCGCAGCCCTGAGCGAGGTAGCTAAAGACCGGGATAAACTGACTTTTATAGCCTCTCCATCGATTAGAGATTTTCCCGATTGGCTGGAACAGCTTATTGCCGAGAGTACGGGCAAAGACGGCAGAGGAATCCTGCCGGTTGTTAACGAGCCTTTTGCTCTGCCAGAGGAATATGGTCAAGACAGATTCTTTGTGTTTCTTACCTTAGAGGGAGACGGTACCCGAGGGATTGGGGAACGGATGAGTGCGCTGGAAAAAGCAGGTCATCCAGCTGTCCGTATTAAATTAAAAGAGAAATTTGATTTGGGCAGAGAGATTTTCTCCTGGGAGGTTGCTGTTGCATTTGCAGGTTCAGGGCTCGGGATACATCCTTTCAATCAGCCCGATGTCCAGTTGGCAAAAGATTTTACCAGGATGGCAATGGAGAAAGGAAGCAAAGAAAAACACAGCAAGGGCGATGTGGAAACATTGTCCGCTGATAAACCTGAAGTTCTGGCTAAAGCCCTGAAGAACTGGGTCAGTCAAGCTCGGTCCGGAGACTATATTGCTCTCCAGGCTTATCTTTTTCCAACACTTGAGACAACCGAGACGCTTCAGAATGTTAGATCTGAACTTTTAAAACGTACTCAGCTTGCGACCACGCTGGGCTATGGTCCGCGTTTTCTCCATTCTACGGGTCAGCTCCACAAGGGAGGCCCGAACAAGGGACTATTCCTGCAAATTGTTGATGAATCGAAGGTCGATGTGCCTATCCCTGAAACAGACTATGACTTCGCAACCTTGATCAAAGCTCAAGCTCTGGGAGATTATCAGGCCCTTAGGCAGAGGGACAGACGGATTATCCGTGTCAACCTGAAAACAGATATTTTAGGCGGGCTCAGGCAGCTTCAGGACTTGATCCGAAGTTAAATAAGCGGCAGTTTTTATAAATAATCGGCCTGAATTATTTATAAAAACTGCCGATACTATAATCTCATATCAACGATATCTGCTTTTCAGCTTGTTTTTTCACTAAATTAAGGGAATTGCTTTACTCGTCTGACTTTCCTTTAATTATAATCGGCATTTTTTACCCTACGGGCGAGCCGATCTCACCGCATCGACTTCGTTACAGCCCATTCGCGGTAGTTCACTACAGCTTCATGGGCTGCGGCCTTGCCGCTGCAGCAATCTCGACTCGTAAATAATCCAAGCTCCCTGGATTATTCAAGTTCTGCTCCGTCCCAGCAATACGTACACAATCTCTCCTTAGGCAGGCCGATGGCTTTGACAAGGTCTTCCAGTCTTTGATATTTCAGCGTTGTCAATTTTAAGCCCTTCCTGATCTGCTCGATCATTGCGTTGTATTTTTCACTGTCTGTTTTGGAATATTCATCTAAGTTTTTGCCGTCTTCTCCTTCTAACTCATATATGGCTTTTCTTGCAGCAAGGTCCAATTCAGACCTGGATCTCGAAAAATTTAAAAACTTACACCCGCGTGTTAGAGGAGGACATGCCGGGCGCATGTGCACTTCCATAGCCCCGCATTCGTAAAGTCTTTGAATAGTGTCTTTGAGTTGAGTTCCTCTTACAATTGAGTCCTCGCAAAAGAGCAGCTTTTTTCCTTCTATAATATCCTTGATGGGGATGAGTTTCATTATGGCCACAAGGTCTCTTACGTTCTGGTCCTGGGGCATAAAACTTCGCGGCCAGGTTGGCGTATATTTGACAAAGGGCCTTTTAAAAGGTAATCCAGCTTCGCTTGCATAGCCCAAACCATGTCCTGTGCCTGAATCTGGAATCCCAGCCACCATGTCAATCTTGACGTCATCATTTTTTGCCAGAAATGAACCACATCTGTTTCTTACCGTTTCGACATTGATGTCTTCATAACTTGAGGCAGGATAGCCGTAATAAACCCAGAGGAAACCACATATCTGCATCTTTTCCCCTGAAGGTTTTTTCTGCTCTACTCCTTCTTCTGTGATCAAGACGACTTCTCCAGGTCCCAGGTATTTTTTTATCTCATAATCAAGGTTAGGAAACGCACATGTCTCCAGTGTCGCAGCAAAGCTTCCTTCTTTTTCTCCGATGACAACCGGAGTTCTTCCCAGTCTATCTCTGGCAACGTACACTCCCTTATCTGTTAACAGCAGAAGGGAGCATGAACCTTCTACTCTTTCCATGACGTTCTGTATTCCATCTTCAAAAGTCTGCTCCCGGTTGATCAGGGCGGCAGCGAGCTCGGTCGGATTGATTTCTCCAATGCTCATCTCTGAAAAATGTATCGCTTTCCATCCGAGAACGTTTTTTATAAGTTCATCTGCGTTTTTTATGACGCCAACAGTCACAATTGCGTATTTTCCCAGGTGAGAACGAATGAGAAGCGGTTGGTCCTCATAGTCGCTGATAACACCTATGCCACTTTTGCCCTGCATCTTTAAGATATCCAGTTCAAATTTAGACCTGAACTGAGCATTCTCAATGTTATGGATAAACCTTATGAATCCACCTGGATTTTTTACCGCAAGACCCCCTCTTCGTGTTCCCAGATGCGAATGATAATCTGTTCCATAGAAGAGATCATTCGTGCAATCTTTTTTTGAAACGACTCCGAATAATCCACCCATTGTATTCTCCCGAATAAAAATTGTTCAAAAAAGCAGTAAAGAGTTACTGAAGAGCATATGTTTTGAGAGAATAAATATGACAAATTTCTGTTTTTCATTCAAGGAAAAAGTTAAAAAAGTTGCCTGTCTTCATTTTTCCTGATAATATACGCCTATCAAAGATTATAATTTTTCCGAGTCCGTTCCTTTGACGGGCTGATAAGGAATTTTTCCAGAAAAGGAAATAAAAAAGGGAGGAGGAATATGGAGTTAAGTAAAAAATCGATTATAACTGGGATTGTTATTATTAGCATTGTGGTTCTGGTTGTGGTTATTTATTTTGCTTTCATTCAAGGGAAGCCAGAAGAAATGCTTGTTCAAGAAACCTCAGAGGAACTGCCCGCTCAGACTCCCGAAGAGGAAACTCCTGTTGAAAAGGTTCCTGAACCGATTCAGGTTGAACTCGCTGAAAGCGATGGGGTTGTTCGTGACCTGGCTCAAGAAATCTCACCCCACCCTGAGTTTGCTGCTTGGCTTGGGAGCAAAAATTTGATCTCTAAATTCACCGCAGCTGTGGACAATATAGCTCAAGGTTCAATACCACGCGCTCAAATTGATTTTTTTAAACCAAAGGGCAGGTTCAGGGCTTTCATGAAGGGAGGGCGCTATTATGCTTCTCCTGCGAGTTATGCCCGGTATAACTTGGTTGCAAATGTTTTTAACTCTCTCGATGTAGCAGACTGTGTAAAGCTCTACAGACAGTTGAAGCCAGCCATCCAAGAAGCTTTCCGTGAGCTGGGCTATCCTGAAGAGAACTTCCAGAATACTCTGATTCTTGCCATTCATGAATTGTTAAAAGTTCCCGTGGTCGAGAAAGATATCCCATTAGAGAGCAAGGTGATTTCGTACGCAATAGCAGATTCCAGGTTGGAAAGATTGAGTGAATCTCAGAAATCTCTCCTGCGTATGGGCCCTGAAAATGTTCGAAAAATCCAGGCGAAACTGAGAGAGTTCGGGCTGGCTTTAGGCCTGGCGGAGGATCAACTTCCCCAACCGAGAACATATACCCCTAGAACCAGATAGGGGGTATTGGGCTTATTTCTCTGAAAACATTTCTGGATTGAAAGAGTCCGGATTATTGGATTCTATTCATACCCAAAGTCAAACTGGTTGCTTATCTCCAGGCGTACTTTTTCCGAAGAGAAATATTCCATTAAGTCTTTCCAGGTTTTCTGTAGATGAAGAAGATTTTTAAAGGGATTGGTCCCGGGATTAGAGCTGGCTTCAGCGGCTGAGATATTGTTCAAACATTCCTGGGCCCCCTCATTATCTTCCTGTGAGAGATAATCTATGGCCAGCATGAGGTTGGAGCGGAAAATTCGGTCTTGTAAATCCTCTTTCAGGAATTCTCCGGGGTAGGGATCAAGGTCTTCTGCTTTTAATCGTGCCATACCAGGAGTCGGTTCTTGTGACTCCAGTTTATTCTTTTCAAAGACAAAGCGGGAGATATCCTCTCTCAACTTCCGCCATTCGGGGTGGGTTTTTGGAGGGGCATCGTGCTTTATTGAAAGCTGATTGTCCAGGTAGAACGTAAAGCCGAACATTCTGGCATTGATGAGGAAGTCGATATCTTCTCCCCTTGTAATCATTGGATCGAAGGGAACAACCGTGAAAAGGTCACGGTGGACAACCATGTTTCCTCCGAAAACAAAGGGAGTCTCTTTGATTCTGGGGCCTTTACCGATGATTTCTTTGAAGGCTCTGTTCATGCAGTCGATCTTATTCCAGCAGGTCATCCAGGGGGGGATTTCTTTGTTGAGGAGGAAATCATTGTCAGGATTGATATAGTAGCCGGCAACCGCTAAGACTTTCTCTTTTTGATATTCCCTGCCAATAAACTCCAGAGCCTTTTCCATGAATCGGGAATCCTCGAAAATTTCGTCGTCATCGATAAGAACCGCAACCTCAGAGCCTAAAAGGTGAGGAAGGAACATGCAAAGATTTCGGATGTTGGAATACCCGTTGAGCTGTAAAAGAGGGATATACTTTTCAAGGTTAAAAGCAGTTAAATGCCGGTGAATCTTTGCCAGGTGAGAATAAGAGAAAAAATGTGTTTTTACCCCTGTCATTGACTCTTTAACAACCGATGAGACTTTCGATTCGACCTCCTGCTGAATGTCCCGGGCAGTGGAAACACCCAGGATGACAAGATTGAAGTCTTTTTTCTCGAGTATGGAAATACTCTCCAGGGCCCGACCCAGGGTTCCCCGCTCGTCTAGTGGAGTAGGATGGTCATAGACAGCGTCTGTCTCTTTCCAGCCTTCCGATTTTTTCAGTCCCCAATAACTGGGAATAACCATTGTAACTTTCATTCCTAACACTCCCCGGCTAGTTTTATGATGAAGGATTTTTTATCATTTTTTCAAGTATCCCTTCCATAACCTCCACTCCTTTTTTCCAGCCATATTTTTCTTCCACGAGCTTTCGACCCTGCACTCTGATCTTTTCGAACAGCTTATCATCGTTCATCAAATCGAGCGTACCCTTGGCGAATTCTTCAGGGTGGTCGGCCAGGATGATATTCTCTCTGTGGGAAGCAGGGATGCCTTCAGCGCCCAAGGATGTTGTTACTATTGGACGGCCGATAGCCATCGCCTCGAGTATTTTTCCTCTGAATCCTCCTCCAAGCCTGACCGGACAGATGAAAACCCGGGATTTTTTCAGGTAGGGACGAACATCGTCCACTTTCCCTGTAACGATGATGTTCTTCTCTTGAGTAAGGTTTTGGATTTCCTGAGGAGGTCCCTGGCCGACGACATAGAATTTGACCTCAGGCAGACGGAATTTTATCTGTGGCCAGATTTCCTGGTGGAAATAGAGGACAGCATCCACGTTTGGATAATGAAGATAATTTCCGACAAAGACAATACTGTGTTCCTCTTCTTCCAGTTCAGAGAAAGAGAAATAGTCCACATCAACGCCATGTGGAACAACGGAGATATCCAGCTCAGGACAAATTTCTAAAAGTTCCTCTTTACCCTGGGGAGTAAGGGTGAACACCTTATCAGCGTGACTGTACATGTCGAATTCGTATTTTTTCAGCCCCTTAAGATGGATGGCTTCCTTGAGTTTGTTGGGTCCTATCTTGTAGTGGTGATATGCCTTGAGGCGTGCCAGATAATAACTTTCGTGGACAGATATGATACGCCGGACAGGGGGGAGCAGAGGATTGTTATGGATAAACTGGCCCATTACAGAGTACTCGGCAATGACAAAATC
>DAOUYU010000126.1 GCA_030673995.1 Candidatus Aminicenantota bacterium | reverse complement strand
AACAGATAAAACAAAATTTTCATCACATTGGAAGAAAAATTCTCAAAAAACTAAATATCAGAGAAGATATAATATAAAATTTCCATAAAGAGGAATGGCCAATGAAAAAAAGAATGATGAAAGCATCAGACAAAAGAAGAGTCCAGTACATCAAAGCCGTCCTTAAAAAAGATAAAAAAGACCTAAAATTTTGTGTTCTCGGAGCGGGACACGGCGGATTAGCCATGGCAGGCCATCTGGCTATTAAGGGCTTTAGAGTCAATCTTTATAACCGGGGGCGAAGGAGAATCCACCCAGTCATACACAGAGGAGGAATAAAGGTCGAGGGAGAAGTAAAGGGATTTGGGAAGATCGAGCTCGCTTCGACTAACATAAAAGAAAGCCTTGAGGGCGTGGATATCCTCATGGTTGTTGTACCTGCCATTGGACATCGCTTTATAGCTGAAACCTGTGCGCCATATCTTAAAGAGAATCAAATAGTCATCCTCAATCCAGGCCGGACTGGAGGAGCCCTGGAATTTTATAATGTCCTCAGGGAACAGGACATTAAAAAGCTTCCCTTTATTGCGGAAGCACAAACATTCCTTTATGCTTCAAGGGCGCTTGGACCCGCCCACGCAAAAATATTTTCCGTAAAAAACTCTATCCCTCTGGCTACCCTTCCTGCTTACTGGATTCCAGGCGTTCAAAAAATCATCAACCGGGCTTTTCCCCAATTTATCCCTGGTGATAACATCTTTAAAACAAGCTTTGACAACATCGGTGCAATCTTCCATCCAGCCCTTACAATCCTCAACGCAGGCTGGATTGAAGATACTCACGGCGATTTTGAATACTACATCCAAGGTGCAAGTGAATCTGTTGCCAGAGCACTTGAAAGATTAGACAAAGAAAGGATGGCAGTTGCGGCTGCTTTGGGAATTAAGGCTCTGAGTGCTAAAGCATGGCTTTACACAGCATACAGCGCTGCCGGAAAAGACCTTTATGAGGCCATTCATGACAATCCTGGTTATCTTGGAATCAATGCTCCTGACAGACTGCACCACCGCTATGTGGATGAGGATGTTCCGATGAGCCTTATACCTCTTGCTTCCATCGGAGAAATGTTGAAGGTTGAGACTCCCACCATTAGAGCTGTTATCCACCTTGCTTCCATAATGAGAGGAATAGATTTCTGGGAAATCGGTAGAACTGTTGAGAAATTGGGAATTAAAGGAATGTCCATCAAGGAAATCCGTCTACTGGCTGTAACAGGAGAGCTATAAAATGCTGGTGTTCAAAAAACCTTCAGCCTTATCTCAAGCTCTAATAATGTCACTCACAACAAGGAGAATTTTGTGCCCGAAATTAAAAGACGAGCTTTCCTCAAAGCAAGTGCTGCAGGCATTGGATCAATAATCTTCAGCGGATTAAACTGTAAAGGAATAAGGAAGATGAAAAATCCTCCACATCTTGCATTTGAAGATCATTTTCATTTTTCCCAGGAAGACCTTCAAAAATTCTTAAATATTTCTCTTTCTCGTGGTGGTGATTTCTCAGAAATCTATCTCGAGTATAAGATCTACAATTTTATCAACATGGAAGAAGATATTATCAAAGAGACAGCCGAGAGTATAAGCCTTGGATTGGGCATAAGAGTTTTGTCTGGCGAAAAAACAGGATACGGATATACCAATGACCTTTCTCAAGAAAAGATTAAAAAAACTGCACTTACAGCCGCCTCTATTGCTTCAGGTACCACCCTCAGGAATACCGCATCTCTGAGCCCAGTTCAGTTTCCTCACAACTTTTATCCCTTACTTGTACATCCACATCAGGAATCCTTGGAGGAAAAAATTCGACTCGTTAAAAAAGCCTATTTCGCTGCCCGGAACTTTGATTCAAAGATAAAGAAAGCAAAGGTTTCTTTCATGGATCTCGTTCAGCATATAACCATTGTCAACTCAGAAGGACTTAAGGTATCCGATGCTCGCCCTTTAATAAAAATGGTCTGTTTGGCAGTGGCAGAAAAAGAGGAGAAAAGAGAAGCTGGTTTCTCCGGAGGGGGTGGAAGAGTGGGGATGGAATATTTCGCTAATGTCCTTACTCCTGAAGAAATAGGTCAGGATGCAGCAAAGGAAGCTTTAAATCTTCTTGAAGCGATAACGCCTCCGGCCGGGGAAATGCCTGTAATCCTTGCTCCCGGACACAGCGGAGTCTTAGTGCATGAGGCCGTAGGACATTTGTTAGAAGCAGATTTTAACCGGAAGAAAACATCCATTTTTTGGAACAAGATGGGAAAAAAAGTGGGAAGCAGCCAGATCACGATTTACGACGACCCGACAATTCCCAACTTTCGAGGCTCCTACAACATCGATGATGAAGGAACCATCCCCAAAAAGACTCTCCTCATTATAAAAGGAAACTTGACAGGGCTGCTTCAGGACAGGCTTTCAGCTAAATTGATGAAAAAGCCTCTCACCGGGCATGGTCGAAGAGAAAATTATGCCTGTATCCCTATTCCCCGAATGAGTAATACCTATATCGACAGAGGGGAATACTCTCCTGAGGAAATCATTAAATCTGTAAGAAGAGGATTTTACGCCCAGAAATACCAGGGTGGTCAAGTAGAAGACTCAGGGAAGTTCACTTTCTCAGTCAATTCAGGTTTCCTCATTGAAAACGGAAAGCTCACTTCTCCCACGAAACAGGCTACTTTAATCGGGACAAATATTGATATCTTAAATGATATCGAAATGATAGGCTCCGACCTTAAATTTGGCCTTCAAACGGGAAGCTGTGGAAAGGAAGGTCAGACTGTTCCGGTAAACGATGGATGTCCAACTATTAAAATTGCAAAGATGACAGTAGGAGGGCGAAAGTGATGGAGACAGAAAATTCTGCCAAACTCAAAGAACTGGCAGCGAGCCTAGTCGCTTTTGGGAAAATAAACGGAGCAGAGGAAATTGAAGTCTCCGTAGTGGATGGATATGAATTCAGTGTGGATATAAGATTAGGAAAGATTGAAAACCTTGTGGAGGCAGGCTCCCGGTCTTTAGGCCTAAGGATTCTCAAGGATAAAAAAACCGCTTTTGCCACTTCCTCAGATCTGTCCAAAGAGACTCTCCAGAGCCTTGTGAAAAATGCCATAAAACGTGCGAGCTTTGCCAGTCAAGATGAATTCTCCGGACTTCCCGCCCCCTCAAGGAGAAAAATTGACATTTCATCTTTAAGGCTTTTTGACCCTGAAATCTCTAATCTGGATTCAGAAAAGAAGATATCTCTGGCTATGGAGACCGAAAAAATTGCTCTGGAGGATAAGAGAATAACCAATTCCCATGGAGCAAGCTTTCAAACCAATGAAATCAAAAGCGTTTTAGCCAACTCCAACGGTTTCCTTGAGGAATACGACCAGACATACTTCGGCCTGAGTGTCGGTCTTCAGGCTGGAGACACAGACAGCAGAGTTGAGGGCTCCTGGTTCTCCTCAAAAATACATTTCAATGAGTTAGAGCGGCCAGAAGAAGTTGCCAAAAAAGCAGTGGAAAGAACGGTGCGGCAGTTGAAACCAAGAAAAATAAGAACACAAAACGTCCCCGTGATCTTTGAACCGCTGATGACTTCCTGGATCTTGGGCTTTCTCTTCGCCTGTGTATCAGGAGTATCCATCTACCAGAAAATCTCCTTTTTGGTCGATAAGCTGGAAGAAAGGATTGGTAACAGCAGTGTCACTGTCATCGACGATGGGCTTATGCCCAGAATGCTGGGGACAAGACCCTTTGACACAGAAGGTGTGCCCTGTCAGAAAACCCGGGTTGTCAGAAGAGGAATACTCAAGAATTACCTGTGTAATACTTACGCCGCCCGGAAGCTGAAACTCAAATCCACGGGAAACTCCTCCGGAACCGGGGTCAGCCCAAATAATTTTTATCTTGAGCCCGGAAGCAACTCTCCAGAAGACATCATCTCCTCCCTGGATAAAGGTTTAATCCTGACCAGAACCCTCGGACATGGACTCAATCCTGTGACAGGCGATATCTCCAGAGGAGCATTTGGCTTATGGGTTGAAAATGGAGAGATCGCCTATCCTGTGTCTGAAATTACCATCTCCGGCAACCTGGGTGAGATATTGAACAGCATAGAACTGATTGGAAACGACCTTGACTTTCTGAGCCCTATCTCTGGCCCTACGATCAAAGTGGGTGAGCTAACGGTTGCCGGACAGTAAAGGTTTATCCCATAATTGAGGAGGAGTCTGCATCATTTTGGGCTTTTTCCTTCTCTTTTTCCCCAAATGTGCTCTTTGTATTATATTGATTTCTCTTTGATTGCCTACACATTTTCTCTATAATATATGTAATTGTGGATATAAGCAGGTGGAAATTGGATAAAATTGAGAGTAAACTGTGGCAAGCGCAAAAACCAAATTATAAATCGACCTATCTCATCTTCCTCGTATGTACTATTGGAATCGGATTGCTTCACTACTGCTCCTCAGGAGGAAACAAAGCCAAATATAGGACGATTCAAGTCACCAAGCAAAAGTTCTCCCTTGCTGTTACAGCCCTTGGCATGGTCAAGCCACAAGTGGGCGCGGAAGTACGCCTGGGCGCTCGCATACCTGGCAAGGTTGAACATCTTCATGCGAATATCGGCGACCTGGTAAAGAAGGGGCAAATCATTGCAGAGCTGGAAAAAGATGAACTCAAAGCAGTCGTTGAAAAAGGGAAAGCTGAGCTAAGCAAGGCCTTAATCAATCTCGCTGCGTTGGAGGCTCTCGGTCCTATCGAAATCGAGAAGGCCGAAATCGAGTGCGGCCGATTAAAAGCAATCCATGACCTAGATGCAAAAGAGCATGAAAGGCAATCCATTCTCTTTAAAGAAAATCTCACATCCAAGCAGAAGCTCGACCAGGCGAAAGAGGAATTCTTAGTGGCTAAGAAGGAATTGGAGACGAGTTCAAAAGCATTAGAGCTGGCAAAAAAAAAGTTCAAGGAAGACTTGAAACAGCTAAAAGCCGAGGTCAAAAGCGCAAGAGCCTCCTTGAGAATCGTTGAAGTAGAGTTATCATACGCAACCTTACGTGCACCTATTTCAGGAACCATCGCCTCGGTCTCAACTCAAGAGGGTGAAACCGTAGCAGTGGGTTTGAGCGCACCTACATTTGTGACGATTATTGATCTTGACCGGCTTCAGGTCGAAACCTATGTGGATGAAGTCGATATCGGCAAGATCAAGATTGGTCAAAAAGCCATCTTCACAGTAGAGGCTTTTCCTTCAATTGATATAGAAGGAGAGGTTGTGGCGATTTTTCCAAAAGCGATACTCAAGGAAAATGTTGTTTTTTATGATGTCGTAGTTAAGTGTCTGAAATCCCCTTCAGTCATTCTCCGTCCGGAAATGACGGCCAATGTCTCAATATTCCTCAAACCCC